>RFPR01000085.1 GCA_009928265.1 Pseudomonadota bacterium
CTCACGAGTGCGCCAGCTTTTAGTCGCGGAGAGATCATCCCCCGCCTGCTCTCCTGCGACTCCCTTGAGGAGGCGGAGAGAAGCCTGCTTAGCCTTCCGCTCGCAAGGCTCAATCCTTTCCGTCTCATTCTGCTCGGATCACGGGACGACATCATCCGCGAATACCGATCCGATGGCACGGGTGCCGAGCGGGTGGAGCATCCTTGGTCTTCCAGACACTGGTTCTCGTCCGGCCACGACGAGGCCTCGGCTTCCAGGATTCGTGGAGATGTCTGTCGTCGTGCCGCCAAGGCAAGCGACGCGGGGACACTCTCTTGGCTGGAACGTCTTCACGCTTCGCATGATCCGGAAGCCGGAGCCGATTCGGTCTGCGTGCATCGTGATGATGCCGCGACGGTGAGCTTCACAATCCTTGAGGTCTCGGGTGTGTCCGCCTCAATGAGCTATCACGGTAGTTCACCCTGCGAATCCATCAGCAGGAACCCGCATCGATCCCATCTCACATTCTTCTCCTAAGTTGCAGCCAGAAAGCCTACCACCTCTGGGATGAGCGGGCTTGGGAGACAGAGTAGTGGGCACGGGGTGGCGAATTGATAAAATGAGATTTTATGGCAGGGTAAGCGCTTAAGTTTCACGCCCTACGCCTGCTTCATGTGACCCCGAATTCTTCATCCGATTGTTCCGTAGAGGGCGTACATGAGGTGAAGCCCCCAGGACTTCTCTGGAAGCTGATCCGCATCGTAATGATTGCGGTCGTCATGATTCTGCGGTCGCAGGGGGTTGCTTTTGCGCAAAACCAACCGATTCAGGAGGGTGAGGGGGCTCCGAATGCACAGCAGAGTAATCTCCCTCCACTTCCGGAAGCTCCAATCGCCACCGGGGATCTTACGCTTACTGACTCTTCGGGCGCTGTCAGGTCGCTGTCGGAATCCACCGGGTCGTCCGCCACGGTCATTGTGTTCCTGTATGCCACCTGCCCCATGTGCCAGAGGGCAGCGCCGGTCTTGGAGAAACTCTGGAAGGATGAGCAATCTCACGGAGTAAAAGTGCTGGGAGTTTTCACCGATGGCACTCCGATTGCCGACTTGGAAAAATTCAAAAAGGATTACAGCGTCTCTTTCCCGTTGTTTGTGGATAACGGGGGCAAGGTGGCCTCCGCACTCTCCGCCACGGCGACTCCGGAGGCTTTCGTTTTAGACCGGAATGCGAAAGTCCGTTACATGGGCCGCATTAACGACATGTATCAGGTCCGCGGCGTACAAAGCCAAACGCCCGTGAGGGAGGATTTGAGCGAGGCGCTGCGTGATGTCGTGTCGGGATCGATAGTGCGACTTCCACGCACGCTCCCTGTCGGATGCGCAATCGTGCGTCAGGATCTGCTGCCGGCCGCAACTCCCGCCTCCCAGGAATCAATGATTACCTACCACAAGGATGTGGCCCCGATTTTACGCAACCACTGCATGATGTGCCACAGCGAGGGGAATGCGGGGCCGTTTACCCTCACCGGCTACGATGATGCCGCGGACTGGATGAAAACGGGCCTCCGGGAGATCAAGGCCGGCCGGATGCCGCCCGCCCAAGTGGAGAGTGATCTTAAGATCCGCAATGCGAACAGGCTCAGCGCTGCGGAAGTCGAGACGCTCGAGTCGTGGATCAAGTCAGGGAAACCGGAGGGCGACGAAAACTCAGCTACTCCGTTGGCTCCCTTACCGGATTATTCGAAGTTCCAGGAAGACCTCGGTCCACCCGATATCATTATCCAGCAGGGAGAGCCGTTCCACCTAGGCCCGATGGGGAGTGATATTTACCGCCATCTTGTTTTTCCGCTGAATAACAGTGCGGACTTGCGTGTAAGGGCTATTCAGTTGCTTCCCTCCAACCGGACCATCGTGCATCACGCACTCATCGGTTATCTGCCTCATGCCGAGGCGCTGCAAGCCCTGCATGACTACAGTGGCCCTGGCCCAACTTTCACCAAGGGTGATCAAGGTCCCGGATTCTGGGCCCGCCATGGAGCAGGATTCCGTATTCCCCCACCCAGGCCCGACGGCATGCCGTTGATCAGTTTTCTCAGTGCCTACGTCCCCGGCACTGGCGCCTACGCAGCTCCTGCGGATAGCGACTATATCATTCCCGCAGGAAGCGATCTCATTGCCCAGATGCACTACCATCGCACCGGAATCCGAGCTGAGGATTCCACTCGGATGGGGCTCTGGCTGCGTAAGGACGGAACGATCCCCATGAAACAGGAGAGCATCCGTTTTCTACACGGGGACTTTGTGGTCATTCCCGCCGGGATCAAGAACATGAAGGTCAGCGCGGAGTGGACGATTCCCCAGGATTGCACGATTGTCGGCGTCGGTCCCCATGCACATCTGTTGGCCCAGTCCATGGAGGCGACGGCCACCCTGCCTGATCAAAGCCAATTCACTATCGTGAAGATCCCGCATTGGCAGTATGAATGGCAACAGCCTTACTTTTTCAAAGAGCCCCGTTTTCTTCCCAAAGGAACCAAAGTCAGGTTTTCCGCCATCTACGACAACAGCGCGGCCAATCCGAAAAACCCATTCAGCCCTCCCCGCCCCGTCTTTCTGGGAGAATCAACCACGGACGAAATGTTGCTTCCATGGCTACTTCTCTCCTCGGACAAGGTGATCGATCCGAAGGGAAACAGTGGGTTTCCGGAATTCGGCGCTTCGGTGCTCCGAGCGAATTTTTTGAAGGATTTGTACAACGATCACCTGCCCTTTGAGGTGCAAGGCGACGGGACCGTTCTCCGTACGGGGGCAAGCACCGAGGGTGGAAAATATTACCGTTTGAAGAAACCCCTCGACCCCGCCCTGCCTCCCTCAGCCTACGAAGACCAACTGCCATGACAGCACCCCTGCCATCGACCCCTTCCTCCTCAGCCGCCGGAAGCCTCTCTCTCAAGGTTGAGGGGCTTGCAGTCTCTGCCGGTAATTCCGGTCACGAGTTGCTGAAAGATATCTCGCTTTCCGTGAAGCCCGGCGAGTTTGTCTGCGTTCTCGGCCCGAGTGGGGCCGGAAAGACCACCCTGGTGCGCACACTACTGGGGCAGGTAACCCCGAGCAGTGGTGAAATCCGCTTCGGATCGCTTCGGGTAAGCGGAGATTCCGAGCTTCTCAACGGACTCATCGGTTACGTACCCCAGAAGGAAATTGTTCATGATGAACTCCCGGTAGGGAGGGCCCTGAAGTATGCAGCCAAACTACGACTGCCTCCCTCCTTGAGCCAGCAGGAGATCGCGGAGCGCATCCACGGAATCGAGAAAGATGTAGGGATTGCCCACCTTCATGAGACGCCGGTCGGAAATCTCTCCGGAGGCGAGTCGAAGCGGGTCAGCCTCGCCGTGGAACTGCTCTCCTTTCCGCGCATCCTGATCGTCGATGAGGCAACCAGTAGTCTTGATCCGGCCAGTGATGCCCGGATCATGCACCTCCTTGCCGAGTATGCGAAAAAATACTCCATCACGCTCCTTTGCATCACGCACCACCTTGAAAATGCCAAGCTTGCAGACCGCCTGCTCATTCTTGCCTCCGGACATTTGGTCTGGTCTGGCGGCGTGAAGGAAGCGCTGGATCACTTCGGGGTGCATCGGCTCTCGCAGATCTACCTCCTGCTCGAGGATCAGCCTATCGAACAATGGGTCGGCCTGCACAGGGCTGTTCATCCTCGGGAAAGTGCCGCTGCCGCGAACGACGAAACTCCAGGCGAAGCAGAATCACTCCAGCCTGCCGTGCGATCCGGGTGGCTTCGGCAGTTCAGTGCTCTACTGCAGCGGGGGCTGGAGGTCCTCTTCCGCGACAGGCGCTCGCTGGCGTTTCTAATCGGTGTTCCCTTGCTCATGGTGGCCTTTGCCTACGTTGGGTTTGCCAAAGAGCACTTTGGACAGAAAGCGATCATCTCGAGGCCGCTGAAACCGAATGAAATTCAGTTGGTCGGACAGCTTTGGGGGCAGACATTACGGGCTCTCGCTTTGTCCGAAAGCGATGAATCGGAAGACATCACTGTTCCCGCCCAAATCCGTGTCTTTTTGGACAAGGAGCCCGGCTTGCAGGAGCGACTCCGATCGCCGGAAACGGCGCAACTTGTGAAGAGAGCTCTCGCAGGCGGAATTCCCGTTGTTCCGGAGAAGGAAATCACCGATCCGTGGCCGACGTGGCAATTTCGTTTCACGGTCCTGTTCGGAATGCTCATCCTTGGGTTTCTGGCAGGACTCACGGAAATCGTGAAGGAGCGCCCAATTCTCGAAAGGGAGTCGGCTAACGGTGTCAGAACCAGTGCCTACATCGCCTCGAAATTTGTCCTCTTGGGGGTGGTTCTGGCCATCCAGATCGTTCCCTCGGTCTGCCTGCTTCAGGGGCTTTTCCGACTCGCTGCTGCAGGGTCGCATTTGGGCGCCCTTGAGCCTTTTCTTCTTGTGGGATGGCTTTCCGCGATGGTCTGTGCAGGTATTGGCCTTGCCATTTCAGGTCTTGTGAAGACTCGCGAGCAGGCACTGCTGACTCTACCGCTGCTTCTTCTCCCCCAACTGGTTCTTTGCAGCATGTTGATCAGATTGACCGGAGGGGCGCTGACAACAGTTGCAAAACTCTGTGTTCCCGCCTTTTGGGCCTTTAGGGGAACCATTGACTACGTCACCTTGAACTTCCCTTTCCCCCTCTACGAGATCGGCGAGCATTTCACGACAAGCCAAGCCCTCGCCGCACTCTCCCTTCAATTGGCTGCAACCATGATGATTGCTTATCTGGCCCTTTCATTGAGTTTACACAGGAACTTTCTCAGAAAAGCGGAATGAGACTTTCGCCATGGACGAGACGAAATCCAGCGAGGCTCATGCCTCCTGCAGAAGCTTTCTGGGTCCGTTGAGCAAGGTGCCGATCCATGTGTAGCGGACGAGCCATCGGTAAGAAGCCAGCAGCAGGAAGATAACGACGAGCATCACCGTGAGGAACTTGAGCGAGGGTGGCCATGTAAGACGCGAGACCGCGATCTGGGCGGCCAGGACCAGCGGAAGATGGGCGAGGTACATCCAGTAGGTTGAGTCGGAGAACCAACGCGCGCGGTAGCCGAGATGGCTGCAGTAGCGGGCGAAGAGCCCCATGATGCCCATCGTAACGGCCCAGGCATAAGTACACTGTACGAGTGATCCGGCCGCGCGGTCACCGATCAGCACAAATGAAAGAGGCAACAGGATCAGCAGCCCCACCGGAAGAATGATCTGCCAACCTTGTCCCATCCGGGTCTCCATACCGTCACGCGAAAACACTGCGGCTCCGAACCAGAAGAAGAGTCCGTAGTAGAGTAGCAGATGGGGTGGAGGAATCGGCCCCAGCCAGAGATCCGGTCCGAACGCGGTCCCCATGAAGGCCTGCGGGATCAGGGTAAGAGGGGGAATCCACCAGAGGAACTTTCCCGAGGGGGGCAGTCCCATCCGGATAGCGAGAGAGAGTCCCGCAACGAGCCAGAGTAGGAGCCATAGAAACCAAAGGTGATCGAGCAACTCTTGGTCAAAGAGATGGAGGGAATGTCCTTTCACTCTGATCAGGAAATCGTTGGAAACAAGAAAGTCGCGGTAGTGCGCGGAGAGCCTGTCGAACCACGAGGAAAAGGACAGGGAGCTCTCGGGTGGGGTAAGGACCACGAGGGTTTCATGAATGTTGCGGCGGAGTTCCGGTTCCGCAGGAAGTTTCAGCCCGAGTTTGGCCGCGGGGTCTCTCTTCCATTGCAGCATCATGGCGCAGAGTCCAAGGGGGGTTGATCCTGCCTTATCTCTTACGGAGGGATCCGAGCCGTGTTGGAGAAGCAGACGGACTGTGCTGGGATGGCAGAACAAAGCAGCGTGATGGAGAGGGGTGTTTCCATCCGCATCCTTCCATATGAGATCCGCTCCGCGCTCTAGCAGAAGGGTGACCGCGCGATCGTTTCCCGCCAGCGAGGCCCAACAGAGCGGACTTAGCCCGTAAGCTGGATCGGCCTCATTGACCGATGTCCCCATGTCGAGTTGATGGATTACGGCAGACTGATCACCCGAGAGGATTGCATGCACAAGGGGGCTTCGATTGGCGGGATCGGGAGCATCCAGCATCCGGGCCTCTCGTTTGAGGAGGTTGTCCACGGGGACAATCATGAGAAGAGCTAGCAGCAGCGGAATGAAGATCCTCTGCACCCGCTGACGGATCATTCCGCCAAGGCCGTGACGTTGGAGGATGAACATTGTGAAGAATCCGCTGATTAGGAAAAAAAGCGGCATCCGGAACATGTGGATCGCCGCAAAGGGAATGAAGAACAAGCCGTCCTGACGGGTATCCTGAACAGGCCACGGGGTCGGAATGAAACTCAGCATGGCATGCCAGACGATGCCGAGGATCATTGCCACGCCGCGCAGGGCATCGAGGTCAGTTCGCCTGGAGGGGGTGCCACCCAAGATCGGCTTGTTCGAGAAATCGTTCATGCAACCTGAACCATCCTTGGGGGGAAGCGGAGAAGGATCTGTGCCCGAATTCAGGGATTGGCCGACTGCGGCAGGACCAGGACGGTGTTTGTGTTTTCCCGGGGAGCATTGAGCGCTGGCGGCGCTCCGTCGATGAAGACATCCATCTGCTGGCCCACGTAGACAGGCACCTTGGTCTTGTCGAACTGGTAGATGACCTGCAGAACGCGGGTGTCGACGCGCTCCGTGCTGTCGCCTGTCAGCGACTTTTTCACGGTGATGTAGGGTTCGATCCGGACGAAGCGCATTGGAATCGGATCGGAGTGCATCCCCTTGATGAAGGCCACCGCGGGGGCGCCGACCTTCACACGCGACGCGCTGTCCTCGTCGACGTCGGCGCGGAGTTGCAGGCGCTGGGTTTCACCGAGCAGAAGCGAAGGGGCGTTCGGATCAGACGGGGAGACCCCGGCATACTCCCCCTCGTGCATGTTCTGCCGCAGGATTTCGCCGTCGCGTGGAGCGCGGACGGTGAGCAGATCAAGGTTCACATCCGACTGGGTCAACTGAGCGCGTGCCAGCAGGAGATTGGCGCGGGCGGTGCCAAGTCCGGACTCCGCGGCCTGCAGATCGAAATACTTCCTCTTCTGCACATCCTCACTGATCACCCGCTGTGCAAGAAGCCGGTCGGCGCGTGCGAGGTCGTCTTTCTTGTCTGCAACCTTGACCTCGGCTTCCTTGACCTGTGCCTCCAGAAGGGCGACCTGGGCTTGCTGTGCTGCTACCCGTGCCTCTGCATCCCGTGTATCCTGGCGGAACAGGGGATCCCCCTTTTTCACCTGATCCCCCACCTTGACGTAAATGTCCATGATCAGTCCTGGCAGCAGAGGTGCCACCACGACATTCTCATCCACGGCTTCCACGATCCCGCGGGCACCGATGGAGTCGGTGTAGGGTGCGTGTGAAGGCTCGACCAGCGGCACCGGAGCCGGCAGCGGCTTCTTCAGCTTGAAGACGAGGAGGGTGGCCGCGCCGATCCCGATCAGGGCCAGAAAGATGGTGATTTGCTTAAGCATGGCGGTATTCGGCGGCGGGACAGCTTTTCACAACCCTGCCATCCTCCATCTCCGCAATCCAGTCGGCGAAGGAAAAAATCCTGCTGTCGTGGGTGACGACGATGACACAGCGGTCGGGGCGGCAGGCACTCTCCTTCAGCAACTCGAGGGCATGGTGGCCTGTCTTGGCATCGAGAGACGCCGTCGGCTCGTCGCAGATGATGAGGCGCGGTTCGTGCACCAAGGCACGGGCAATCGCCACGCGCTGCTGCTGTCCGCCGGAGAGTTGCTTGGGGAAGGAGCGGAGGCGCTTTCCTAGGCCGAGATTCTCGAGGATGGAGGCAGCCTTCTCCTCCGCCTTGCGGTAGGACCATCCCTGCAGGATGAGTGGCACCGAGGCGTTCTCGACCAGCGTCAGTGTGGGGATGAGGTTAAACTGTTGGAAGATGAAGCCGACATTCCTGCTGCGGAAGCCGGTGATCTCCGCATCGCTCATGGTGCCCAGATCGTTGCCAAAGACCTCGATGCGACCCGAATCAGTCTCCATCGTCCCGCAGATGACGCTCAGCAGGGTGGTCTTTCCGCATCCGGAAGGTCCGACGATCATGGTGAGCTGCCCGGTGAGCGCCTCAAAGGAAACATCGCGCAGGGCATAGGTAGGCGTGTCGCCATTGGGAAAGGTCTTCACGACCTTTTCCACCCGGACCGCGACCGATGCCGTTGCTGAGGGGATTTGACCGCTCATTTGAAAACAACAGCGGGCTCCAGTTTGGCGATCTTGCGCAGGCCGAGCGCAGCCGAGAAACAGCAGATCAGAACAATAACGGCCGCCGTGAAAACCGGCACCTGCCACGGCATGAAAAACGGGGGCTGCTCGAGCTTGAGCACCTTGTACCCGAAGAGCGCCGTGAACCCCACCCCAAGTCCGAATCCCACGAACCCCACCGAAAACGACTGCAGGAAGACCATGGCCGCGAGGATCGCCGCGTCGCTCTGCTGGGCCAGCAGCAGCACGTCGGCGAACGCCAGAGCCGGGCCGGCGTC
>RFPR01000086.1 GCA_009928265.1 Pseudomonadota bacterium
GCGAGGTAGAGGGCGATCGGGGAGCCGAGGCCTCCGGTGCCGATGCAGAGAATGCTGGAGGCCTTGAGCCGCTTCTGCCCCTCGAGGGTGACCTCGGGCATGATGAGATGGCGCGAGTAGCGCGCGATCTCGTCGTTGCTCAGTTCGACGGCGGCGGAACGCGCCGGATCCAGGATGCTGTTGCTCATAAAAGGGGGCTAAAACTAGCCTCTGGAGCCTTTCCTATCAAGGGAAAGAGTCTGCATCGGTTCCCTTGGGGCGTCGCAATAAAAAATAGAGACCGAATACACCGCTGCTTGCCGCGGGGTTCTTTATTCCTTCATATTAACCCGAATATCCCTCATCCTTTTCCCATGTCCAACCCTACCCAACTCCCCGCCTGGAAAGCACTCGCCGCCAACCGCGACCAGATCGCCAAGACGACACTCAAGGATCTCTTCGCCGCCGACCCGAAGCGCGGCGAGCGACTGACGGCCGAGGCGTGCGGCCTCTACCTCGACTACTCCAAGAACCGGGTCAACGACGAGACCCTCAAGGGCCTGCTCCAGCTTGCCAGGGAAGTCGGCCTTGAGGCGCACCGTGACAAGATGTTCGCCGGGGAGAAGATCAATATCACCGAGGACCGGGCCGTTCTCCATGTCGCGCTCCGCGCCCCCAAGGGGGAGGTGATCAAGGTGGACGGTGTCGACGTCGTCCCCGAGGTTCACAAGGTGCTCGGGGCCATGGGAGCCTTCGCCGACCGCATTCGCAGCGGCGAGTGGAAGGGCCACACCGGCAAGCGCATCAAGAATGTCATCAACATCGGCATCGGCGGCTCCGACCTCGGTCCCGTGATGGCCTACGAGGCTCTCCGCCACTACAGTGACCGTTCGCTGACCTTCCGCTTCGTCTCCAATGTCGACGGCACCGATTTTGCCGAGGCCGTTCAGGACCTCGATCCCGCCGAGACCCTCTTCATCGTCTCCTCCAAGACCTTCACCACTCTCGAGACCATGACCAACGCGCACACGGCGCGCGACTGGTCGCTTGCGGGCTTCGGCGGCGACATCAAGGCCGTCGCCAAGCACTTCGTGGCCGTCTCCACGAATGCCGCCAAGGTCTCCGAGTTCGGCATCGACACCGCCAACATGTTCGGTTTCTGGGATTGGGTCGGCGGACGCTACTCGATGGATTCGGCGATCGGTCTCTCGACGATGATCGCCATCGGACCGAAGAACTTCTCCGACCTCCTCGCCGGCTTCCATGCCATGGACGAGCACTTCCGCACCGCGCCGCTCGAGAAGAATCTCCCCGTGCTCATGGGACTTCTCGCCGTCTGGTACAACGACTTCTTCGGGGCCCAGAGCATCGCGGTGCTGCCCTACGAGCAATACCTCAAGCGCTTCCCCGCGTATCTCCAGCAGCTCACCATGGAGAGCAACGGCAAGTCGGTCCGCCTCGACGGCACCCATGTCACCTTCGATACTGGTCCGATTTACTGGGGCGAGCCCGGCACCAACGGCCAGCACTCCTTCTACCAGCTCATCCACCAGGGAACGCGTCTCATCCCGTGCGACTTCATCGGGTTCAATAAGGCGATCAACGAACTTGGTCATCACCACAATTATCTCATCTCGAATATCTTCGCGCAGGCGGAGGCGCTCGCCTTCGGCAAGACCCCTGAGCAGGTGAAGGCCGAGGGAACGCCCGATTGGCTCAATCCCCATCGTGTCTTTGAGGGAAACCGCCCATCCAACGTCATCATGGCCGATAGGCTCGATCCACACACCCTCGGTGTGCTGGTCGCCCTCTATGAGCACAGCGTCTTCACGCAGGGTGCCGTCTGGGGGATCAACTCCTTTGACCAGTGGGGAGTGGAGCTCGGCAAGCAGCTTGCCCAGCACATTATTCCCGAGCTTGAGTCTCCTGCTCAGCCTGAGCTCAAGCACGACAGCTCGACGAACGCCCTCATTCGCCGTTACAGGGCGAGGAAATAACGCGCGAGGAAGTAACAGTCATGGCGCTCACGATTGAGGTTCTCGAGAACGATGATGCGGTGGCCAAGGCCGCCGCAGGGAAAATTGCCGCTGCGGCCCGCGAGGCCGTGGCAGCTCGCGGTGTTTTCACCCTAGCGGTGAGCGGTGGCAAGACTCCTTGGGCTATGCTCCGTGACCTTGCCTCCGAGGAGGTCCCGTGGTCGCAGGTCCATGTCTTTCAGATCGACGAGCGCATCGCTCCCGAAGGCGATCCCGACCGCAACCTGACACATCTCCATGAGTCGCTGCTAGGCAACGCGCCAATCCCCAAGGAGAACATCCACGCGATGCCGGTGAACGCGGTTGATCCCGTTGAGGGAGCCAAGGAGTACGAGACCACGCTCCGCGGACTCTGCGGTAATCCTCCCACGCTCGACATGGCCCACCTTGGCTTGGGACCAGACGGCCACACCGCTTCTCTTGTTCCGAACGATCCCGTCCTGCAGGTCGTCGACCGCGATGTGGCGCTTACCGATCCGGTGAATCTCTATCAGAACCGCCGTCGGATGACCTTGACCTATCCGATGATCAACCGATCCCGTCAGATCCTCTGGCTGGCGACCGGGGCCGCGAAGATCCCGATGTTGGTGAAGCTCCGGGCCGCCGATTCTTCGGTACCCGGGGGTAAGATTTCCCAGCAAAACTCGCTACTCCTTACCGATAAGGCGGCTGCAGCCGGATTGTGATGACGGGCTAGGGAGCGCTTCGTGGCGTGGGGGATGCACCCTGATGCCCGCCAGGCTCCACGTTCTGCAATTCGTAGAGATCGAAATATCCGATGGAGTGAAGAATTGCTGCGGGTAGGATGCTATTGAGTCCAAAAGGGAAAAAAGTATAGACCAACGGGAAAGCGGGTTTCGGTTCCTTACTCTTATTCCCGAAGGCAATCACGACATTGTGTCCGGGAGGGCAGGGCGTCGGTTCACCGCTCTTCCAGTCCACTACCTGAAGGTTGGGACTTTTGTAATAGAGCAGCTTCTGGTGAACACTTGGCTGGAAATAGAGGATCGTCGGTTTTTTGTAGTGATCATGGAGATAGCGCCATCCCCCGATCTCCGTTGCTGTGGGGATGAGCAGGCTAATGCACATAACAAGATTCACGATCCAAGTGATCTTGATGATGGTTTCCAGATGCGAATCCAGAAAACGGTATCGGGTTCGGTAATCCTCAAGAGCCACCATTATCAGGACAGGCATGAATCCCAGCATCGGGAGGAGAAAGCGGACTTCCTTGTGTCCGATGAGCACGTGGAAGAGGACGAACGGCGTAATGATCCAGGTCAGGATATCAAACCTGTGGCGGATCACCTGATGGAAGAAAGCCACGACATATGCGGGGCCGAAGGGCACGTACATGGCGACTAGAAAGAGGTAGGCGAACCAAGGGGAGGTGCCCGAGGCTCGGTTCATCGTTCCCGTGGCGATATTCTGAACGTAGTAGTTATACGGACTGAAGACCCAGTGACCGTAGAACCAATGGTCCAGCATCACGTTGAAAAAGGCCACCGAGCCAAGCAGGCTGGCCAAGAGAAGACTCCATGAAGCCAGTTGCCGACGATTCCAAGCCGTGATGAAAAACCACGCCATTAGACCGAGGATCGCGAAACCCGTCTGAAACCTACAGCAGAACGAGACCCCCAAAAACAATCCGGCGCTAAGAAGTCGTCCCCATGTGGGATGATCGATTCTGGCGTAGAGGAGGCCTGTCCCCAAGAGCAGGAAGTGCCCGCAGAGATTTTCCGAATTGAAATGAGGGTTTGTGTAGAGAACGAGCCAACTAAAGAGGCTGAGGATGATGAAATGGTCACGGTACTTGGGGGTCACCCTTTGGATGAACGCCCCTGTGAAAACGACAATGGAGACAATCGCCAGGAGGGCGCTGGAAAAGTAGATGAGGTAATTGACTGCGAATGGATTGACCTCCCCGGAGATCAGGCCGAGCAGTCGATACACTCCCACGACCGCCCAGATCTGGACGGAGGGGCGCATCTGGCTGTCAAACTCCCAGAGCCGGAGGTCTTCGTGCCCGACATAGCCCAGCTTCCAAGCGGCAAACTCAAAGATCTGCGAATACTCGTCGCCGCAGAGATGACCGAAATTGGTGTAGCTCGTGATGCCTGCGATGACAACCGCAAGGCAGGCATAGATCAGATAGAGCCTGTTTCCGAGCAGGGCGCGCAAGGGGGGATGCTTGGTTCCCTGTAGGATGGGGCGAGGGGAGATTAGCCCCTCTGATCGATCGGGACGAAGGTCTTGCCCACGGCAGGACCCACATACTCACTGAGCGGTCGGTAGAGTCGGTTATCAACCAACTGTTCGAGGATGTGTGCCGTCCAGCCGGAGGTCCGGGCAATCGCGAAGATCGGTGTGAACATGTCGGTGGGCAGACCGAGGGAGTAGTAAACCGTGGCCGAGTAGAAATCGACGTTGGCGTTGAGTCCCTTGCGCTCCTTCATGAGTTCGGCGATGCGTTCCGACATGCGGATCCACTTGCCCTCGCCGAGTTGTTCGCAGAGTTGGACAGCCATGGAACGGAGATGGGGGGCGCGCGGATCGAGCGTCTTGTAGACGCGGTGACCGATGCCCATGACCTTCTTCTTGGTGGCCAGGGCCTGTTCAATCCAGCCGTCGACCTTGGACTCGTCGCCGATCTCCTGGAGCATGTGGATGACTCCCTCGTTGGCGCCTCCATGAAGGGGGCCCTTGAGGGTTCCGATCGCCGAGGTGACGGCGGAGTAGATGTCGCTCAGGGTGGCGATTGTCACGCGGGCAGAGAAGGTGGAGGCGTTCATGCCATGGTCAGCATGGAGGACGTAGGCCACGTCAAGGGTCTTGGCAGCCTCCTCGGAGGGCACCTCGCCGTTAAGGAGGTAGAGGAAGTGGGCGGCCTCTCCGAGATCCTTGCGGATGGGGAGGAGATCCTTTCCTGTACGGGCGCGATGGAAATAGGCGGCGATGACGCCGACCTTTGCGGTGAGGGAGACGGCCCGACGACGGTTCGCTGCTGGATCAATATCCCCGGTCGGCACCTTGTCGGTAAGACCTAGCATTGAGACCGCCGTGCGGATGACATCCATTGGATTGGAATCCTTGGGGGCTGACTTCAGGAAATCGACAACGCCCGCAGGAAGCTCGCGCTGCGAGGAGAGTTCCTCTTTCAGAGAGGCGAGTTGGCTGGCGGTGGGAAGTTCCCCGTGCCAGAGGAGGTAGACCACCTCCTCGTAGGAGGCCTTTCCGGCCAACTCGTTGATGTTGTATCCGGCGTAGATGAGAACGCCATCTTCACCCAGCACGTCACTGATGGCTGTGGAGTTGGCGACGATTCCTTCGAGTCCTTTGGCGATGACGGTCATGGCTGGATTGTGGGTTGGAGCTTTTTGGGTTTGAGAAGAGGTGGATTAGGAACGCTTCATCCGTCGGATGAGGGCGTCGGCCATATCCGAAGGGGTTTCGGCAACTTCGATGCCGGACGCACGGAATGCCTCGATCTTGCTTTCGGCAGTTCCCTGGCCTCCGCTGACGATCGCGCCGGCATGGCCCATGCGGCGGCCCTCTGGGGCGGTCGCACCGGCGATGAATCCGGCAATCGGCTTCTTGCAATGCTGGGCGGCCCATGCGGCGGCCTCCTCCTCGGCGGTGCCGCCGATCTCGCCGATCATGATGATCGCCTCGGTCTCAGGGTCCTCGTTGAACATCTTGAGCACATCGAGGTGGGAAGTGCCGTTGATTGGATCGCCGCCGATACCGACGCAGGTGCTCTGGCCATAGCCGCGCGTGGTGAGCTGCCAGACCGCCTCGTAGGTAAGGGTGCCGGATCGGGAGACGACGCCGACGTTGCCCTTCTTGTGAATGTAGCCGGGGGCGATGCCGATGCGGCAGCCGCCATGGGATTTCTCACCGGTACCAGGAGTGACCAAGCCGGGACAGTTGGGGCCGATGAGGCGGGTCTTGGAGTCCTTCATGGCATGCTTGACCCTCATCATGTCGATGACGGGGATGCCCTCGGTGATGGTGACGACGAGCTCAAGACCGGCATCGACACCCTCGAGGATCGCATCTGCGGCGAACGGAGGGGGGACAAAGACAGCGGAAACGGTGGCGCCGGTTTCACGGACGGCCTGTTCGACGGTGTCGAAGATGGGAACCTGTCCCTCAAAGAGTTGCCCTCCCTTGCCCGGGGTAACGCCTGCAACGACCTTGGTGCCGTAGTCGAGGCTGAGTTTGGCATGGCGAGCGCCGAAGCTGCCGGTGATGCCCTGGATCAGGACCTTGGTATCGGGAGTGACGAGGATGGACATGGAAAAAAAGTGGAAAGTGAGAAGTGGAAGTTCCGATCGGGATCAGGCTGCTGCTTTCACGGCGGCGACGATCTTTTTGGCTGCGTCGAGGATGTTCTCTCCGCTCTCGAGCTTGAGTCCGCTGGATGCCAGGGTCTTCTTACCGGCCTCGACGTTGTTACCCTCGAGGCGGACGACGAGGGGAATGGAGAGACCGGTTTCCTTGGCGGCCTCGACGATGCCGTGCGCGATCACATCGCAGTCCATGATGCCGCCGAAGATATTCACGAGAATTCCCTTCACGAGCGGATCGGCCAGGATGATACGGAAGGCCGAGGCGACCTGCTCCTTGGAGGCGCCGCCACCGACGTCGAGGAAGTTTGCTGGGCTGCCGCCGGCATGTTGGATGATGTCCATGGTGGCCATGGCGAGTCCGGCTCCGTTGACGAGGCAGGCGATGTTTCCGTCCAGACCGATGTAGTTGAGGCTGTGCTTGGAGGCCTCGACCTCGCGGGGATCCTCCTCGGTGACATCGCGCATGGCGACGATACCGGGTTGGCGGTAGAGGGCGTTGTCGTCGAAGTTGAACTTCGCGTCGAGGGCCATCAGTCGGCCATCCTGCGTGACGACGAGTGGGTTCACCTCGACCATGGAGCAATCACGGGCGATGAAAAGGTTGTAGAGGTTAGTGAAAAGCTTGGATGCTTGGTTCATCAGCGGGCCGGTTAGACCGAGCGAGGCGGCGATGAGACGGGTCTGGTAAGGCATGATCCCGAGGAAGGGATTGATGGAGAGACGGAGAATCTTCTCGGGTGTCTTCTCCGCAACGGTCTCGATATCGACTCCGCCCTCGGTGCTGGCGATGACGACAGGGGCCGAGGTGGCGCGGTCGATGAGGATCGCGA
Source organism: Pseudomonadota bacterium (assembly GCA_009928265.1). Taxonomy (GTDB): domain Bacteria; phylum Verrucomicrobiota; class Verrucomicrobiia; order Chthoniobacterales; family UBA6821; genus UBA6821. The sequence continues at coordinate 7,198 of RFPR01000086.1, forward strand.
AGTAGAGTTCACGGGCAATGTCGACAGCCTCGCCGACGAAAACCTTGCCAACTTCCTTCCCCTCGGGGCCAGTCTGGTGGGTCACCAGCACCTGTCCGAGCATCTTGGAGGCAAGATCCTTGGCCTCCGTGGGAGAATCGCAAAGATGGACGCCGCCCTTGAATCCGTTCTTGAAGGTTCCTTTGCCGCGGCCTCCCGCATGGATCTGGGCCTTCACCACGAGCTTCCCACCACTCAGTCCCGTGGCGACGGTCTCGGCCTCGGCGGGAGTATTGGCAACCTTGCCGGGTTGGGTTGCGACGCCGAATTCGGCGAAAAGTTCACGGGCTTGGAATTCATGGATGTTCATGAAGAAAAAGTGATAAGCATTTCTAATTACACGCCTCCCATTTCAAGGGAAAGCTCTCCCTGACGAATGGATGAAAAAAGTGCCAATCAGGGCAATGGCCCCGCTGCATAACGGCCGGAGGCTTTGGAACTCATGACATCGACCCAGATGGGGAGGGCCAGTTCTGCCCCGTAGCCGCCCCGCATGATGGTTTTGGGATGGTCGAACCCGACCCAGACACCGCAGGTGAGCCCCTTTGTGTAGCCAAGAAACCAAGCATCGACAAAGTGGTCGGTCGTCCCGGTTTTGCCGGCAGCGGGCTTGTTCAGTCCGAGTGAGGCGGCCCGGGCCGCCGTGCCACGGGTGATTACCTCGGTCAGGATGGCCGTGGTGGTTCGAGCGGCTGTTGGATCCAGAACGGCGACTTTGTCATGGGTCGCCCTGAAAAGGATCTTCCCGTCCGAGTCCGTCACCTGCTCGATCAGGTGGGGATGAAGACGCGACCCGCCCGTGGCGAGGGCGGTGTAGGCACCCGTCAGGTTTTTCAAGGTCGATTCGAAGCTCCCCAGACAAATCGAGGGATAGCGCGGCACCTCCTCGGCAAGGCCCAGTTTCTGCATGATCGTCGCCAGGGTACCGAGACCGGTAGCCATTCCCACCCGTACGCTCATCGTATTGCGTGAATGGATAAGTCCCTCACGAGCCGGAATCATTCCGTCGAAGGTCCCGTCGCTGTTCTGCGGGTCGTAGGCCGGAGAGCGAGGAGGAAGGTCTGCCGGAGTGATCCGTGCGTCGCTAATCGGCGTCTCGGGGGTGATGACTCCCTTGCGGAAAGCCTCCTCGTAGACAAAAGGCTTTGCCGAGGAGCCGATCTGCCGCATCGCCACTAGGGCCCTGTTGTATTTGCTCTCCCGGAAATTCCTCCCGCCGACGATGGCGGTGATGCCGCCGCTCGCGTTATCGATGGCC
>RFPR01000087.1 GCA_009928265.1 Pseudomonadota bacterium
GCGGGTGTATTGGCGGAGATGCCCCTGCGGGAGCGACTGCACCTTGGCGATCTGGGCCGGTGTGGTCGGCGTGATGGCCTTGAATCCGGCCTCGCGGAGATACTGCTCCTTGCGCTGGAGATTGGAAACGCAGCCGGTGAGCAGGAGGCTGGCGATGAGAAGCGAGAAAAGCAGGCGCGGAGTCATGCCGCTTTGTAGGCAGGCACGGCTCTCCTGCCAAGCTCGGCATGACGGGGATTTCCTTTTGCGCACGAGGTTCCTAGCATCTCGCGGACATGACCCCCACCGGAACGATTGCCCCACCCGAGCGACGGGAGGTCGGCCTGATGACCTGCGTGGCGCTGGTCACCGCCACGATGGTTGGCACCGGCGTCTACACGAGCCTCGGGTTCCAGCTGCAGGATCTGCGGAGCGGGTTCTCGATCCTCGTGCTCTGGGGACTCGGTGGACTGATCTCGCTCTGCGGCGCCCTCTCCTATGCCGAGCTCTCCGCACGGATCCCGCGCTCCGGCGGGGAATACACCTACCTCTCGGAGATCTATCATCCCGCGCTCGGCTTCATGGCGGCGTGCGTCTCGCTGTTAGCGGGATTCGCCGCGCCGATTGCGCTCTCGGCGATGGCCTTCGGGAGTTATCTCCATGCCGCGTTTCCGGAATGTCCCGAGCGGCTCTCCGGCGTGCTAGCCGTGGTACTGATCACCCTACTCCACCTCCGGTCGCTGGAGATGAGCTCGGTCGTCCAGAATGCCGCCACGGCGCTAAAGTTCCTCCTCGTCGCACTCTTCGTGGGGATCGGGCTCCGTGCGGCGTTCCTTCATCCGCAAGCACTCACGGTCCTCCTGCCCGGGAGCGGATCATTTGCAGAGCTGGCACGGCCGACTACGGGGATCGCCCTGCTCTTTGTCCTTTATGCCTATTCGGGGTGGAATGCCACGACCTACCTGGCCGGAGAGGTGCGTAGCGGACGTCGTGCCGTGGGGCTCTCGCTGGTGCTTGGAACGCTGGCGGTCACTGTGCTCTACATCGTGCTCAACGCCGTCTTCCTGACCGCGGCACCTGCGGATGATCTGCGTGGCGTCCTCCATGTCGGAAGTGTCGCTGCATCCCATCTCCTCGGGGAGCAGGGCGGGCGTGCCATGTCCGCCATCATCGCCATCGGTCTGCTCGCCTCGATCAGCGCGATGATCTGGGCAGGACCGCGCGTCACCCAACGTGTCGGCGAGGATTATCCGGCACTCGGCCTCCTCGCCCGACGCACAGCCGCTGGAATTCCGGTGCCGGCGATGATCGTCCAACTCGTGCTCGTGCTGGCGCTCCTGCTAGCGGGGTCGTTCGAGAGCGTGCTCGTCTTCGCACAGATTCCGCTTCTGCTTTGTCTGATGCTAGGAGTCGCCGGGGTGCTCGTGATGAGGGTGCAGATGGGAGCTCCCGATGAGGGGCTCTTCCGATGCCCGCTGCTCCCGTTGCCGCCGCTGCTCTTTCTCGTCTGCTCTGCCGCAGGCATTCTCTACTCCGCCTCGACAAGGCCGTGGCCTGCGCTCGGTGGGATCGGCATCCTGCTCATTCCCCTGATGCTCCACCCGTGGCTTGCCCGTAATTCCGCCCGATGATTCCCGAGATCCTGAAACCGCTGCCCATCCTGCTGGCCAGTGCGGCGATCGCCTCGGCGCAGATTCCTCCGGTCTCCTCGACGCCCGAGGAACAGGCGCGGTTCCTGGCTGGTATTCCCTTGCCCCGGCAGAGCGCGCTTGCCCCGCTCCAGCAGGCTCCGGAATACCGCACCCATCAGAAGACCCTGCAGGAGCAGTGGAACTTCTGCAGGGAGATTCGCTACAAGGCGATGCAGCACTGGGCCTCCGATCATCTGGCCCGCTATCCCGCGACGCGGGGTGTACTGCGCTATCTTTTCGGAGGACCCGATTTCTTGAATGCCTATGCCTTCTTCCCCGACACCCGCGTGATGGTGCTCGGCGGGCTCGAGCCAGTGGGCGAAGTGCCGCCACCCGAGGCGCTCTCCCCGGAATCCCTCGGCCCCGCGCTGCAGGCGCTCGACGAGGCGCTGCACACGTCGCTTTTCGCCGGATACTTCATCACGACCGAGATGAAGCCCCAGCTCGCGGCCTGTGCCTTTCGTGGCGTCCTGCCGGTGCTCTATACGGAGCTAGCGCTCACGGGGAACAGCATCGACTCGGTCTCCATGGAGCGGCCCTTCGGATCGCCCGGTGTCCGCATCATCTATCACCGGCCGGGGGGACCGCAGCAGACGCTCTGGTATTTCCAGGCCGATCTCTCCAACGGAAAGGAATGCCGCCGCTTCCTGGCATGGCTCGGTGAGCTCGGCCCCGGAGCCTCCTATCTCAAGGCGGCCTCCTACCTCCTGCCGCTTGATTCTTTCTCCGAAACGCGCAACTTCCTGACCCGCACCTCGGAACTGATCCTGCAGGATGATTCGGGACTCCCGTACCGCTGCTTCCTGCCGGGCGAGTGGCGTCTCAGCCTCTACGGCATCTACACCGATCCCCTGCCGATCTTCAAACTGCAGCGTGATCCCGCGCTGACCGAGGCCTATGCCTCGCCACTGCGAGTCGGATCCTTGCCTTTCGGAGCGGGTTACCATGTGAACTCCTCGGACGCCAACCTCCTCCTGGCCGTGCGTGAGAATGAGGCCTTAGGACAAGCCTACATTCCGCCGGTCGCACCTGCGGCGGTGCCCGCCTTCACGACGCCGAGCCCCACACCACGTCCAGCGAAAGTCCGTATCCGCAAAGCCCTCCCGGTCCCGATTCGAAAGGCGATCCCCGTCGCAACGCCGATTCCGGCACCGATGCCCGTGATTCCAGTGCCGCCTGTTATGCCGCCAGCCGCGCCGCCTGTCGTGGCCCCCGTGATAGTACCTGCTGCGGTACCTCAACCGGTGACGCCACCCGCTCCTGCTCCGATTCCGCCAGTGCAGGCCCCACCCGCCCCGCCGGTTGTTGCTCCTGAGCCGCCGTCCTCAGCAGAGTTTACTGTTACACCAGCTCCCGTGCAGGAAAACCCGGTGCCGCTCACCGAGAACGGAAAGCCGGTTGACTAAAATTAACGGACGAGACGATCGGCCGCAGTCACCACGATAAAGAGCAGACCGATCGTGGCATTCGTCTCGAAGAAGGCTTTGTTGATCAAAGCGACATCAAGCGTTCGGGCGATCCGGTGTTCGTAAACGAGAAGGAACGGAACAGGAAGCAGTCCCCACCAGTAGATTTTCCCAAGGTGGGCTGACAGACCAAAGGCAATCAACCCCGCCAGCATCAGCAGATGGAGGAGGCCGGCTAGTTTCAGTGCACCCGGCACGCCAAGACGCACAACCATCGAGCGGAGTCCCTCACGGCGATCGGTCTCCACATCCTGCGTGGCGTAGATGATGTCAAAGCCTGCGACCCAGCAGAGAACTCCAGCCGCGAGAATAATCGGCGGCCATGCGAAGGAGCCGGTAACGGCCAACCACGCTCCGACGGGCGACACGGAGAGGGCTAGGCCGAGAAAGAACTGGGCGGCGTGGGTGAAGCGTTTCGTCAGCGAATAGAAGAAGATGATCGCGAGAGCCACAGGAGCTAGAAGGAGGCAGAGCCTGTTGATGAACGCAGTCGTGGCAATGAATAGGAGCGAGTTGATTGCGCAGGTCGCGATCGCGGCACCACGGCCGAGGAGTTGGTGCCGCCCGGCAGTGCGGGGATTGCGCTTGTCGATCTCCCAGTCGGAGACGCGATTGAAGGTCATCGCTGCCGTCCTGGCAAAGACCATGCAGAGCAGGATCAGGCCGAAGATCCGCCATCCCGGAAATCCATCTGCTGCAACCACCATCGAGCCGAGTGCAAAAGGCAGGGCAAAGACCGTGTGCGAAAACCGGATGAAGGTGAGGAAACGGCTGAGAGCAGTCATGAAGGATGAGACCTGAAACCTGAAAATGCTGAGATAGGCTGCTCGGCGACCTAAGCCCCTTTCAGGTCTCAGGTCTCCCGTTTCATCCCTCGCAGCTCTTACTTGCTTCCGGGTTTCACCGCCGGGATGGCAACGAGTTCCGGCGGCAGGGCGTCGGCGGGAAAGGTCTCGGGAGCCATCTGGACGAGGCTGACGAAGGGGCATCCGAAGTCGGGAAGGTTCCCCGCGCTGCGATCGACGATCGCTCCGGCAGCAACGACCACGCCACCAAGGGCACGGATGATGTCGATTGTCTCCTGGACGCGGCCGCCACGGGTAACGACATCCTCGGCGACGAGGAAGCGTTCGCTCGGCGTCACCTCGAAACGACGCATGACAAGGCCGCCCGTTCCATCCTTCTCGACGAAGATGTGACGGGTGGCGAGGTGACGGGCTACCTCCTGGCCGACGATGATGCCTCCCACAGCAGGTGAAACAACGGTTGGGAATTTCCCGTCGACCGCTGTGTGGAAGGGACGGAGCTTCTCGGCCAACTCCCCGCAGACCTGAGCGGCCACAGGAGCATCCTGCAGGAGCAGGGCGCACTGGAAGAACTCACGGCTGTGGAGTCCGGAGCGGAGGATGAAGTGACCGTGGAGCAGGGCTCCGGTCTGCTTGAAGAGATCGAGGATGGTGGGCATGGGAAATGGAAGCTAGGAGCTGGGAGATGGGGACTAGGAAATCAGGCCTCCAGTTTTATCCCTCGGAAGGTTTCTCCGGGGCGCCGATGAAGGAGAGGCCTTTCTTCTGGCGCGAGAGGAATTCCTTAGAAAGGACACGGTAGGCGGTCGCACCGGGGCCCTTCGGGTCGTATTCGAGGATCGTCTTGCCGAAGCTCGGGGCCTCACTGATCCGGACGGAACGCGGGATCGATGTTTCGAAGACAACCTCCTCGAAGTGGGCGCGGACATCGCGCACGACGGCGGCGCTGATGTTGGTGCGGACGTCGAGCATCGTCATGAGTAGGCCGCTCATGGCGAGTGCGGGATTGGCCCCCGATTCGCGGATCTGCTCCATGACACCGACGAGTTTGCCAAGACCCTCGAGCGCGTAGTATTCGCACTGGATCGGGATCAGGAGTTCGTCGGCAGCTGTGAGGGCATTGGTCATCAGGATGCCGAGCGACGGGGGGCAGTCCATGATGATGAATTCGAAGCGGCCGGAATCGCGGACCGGCTCGAGCACGCTGCGGAGCTGGCCCAAGTGACCCTCCATACGTGCCACCTCGATCTCGGCGCCGGCCAGATCAAGATCGGCCGGGATGCCGCAGAGATTCGGAATGCGTGTTTCCTGGATGAGATCCTCCATCGGGGTCTCACCTACCATGGCGGCGTAGAGGCTGCTTCCCTGTCCGACCTCAAGACCGAGGGCGCTCGAGGCGTTTCCCTGCGGATCGAGATCGAGAAGCAGGACGGGATGGCCGGCCTCGGCGATGGCGGCTGCAAGATTCACCGAGGTGGTGGTCTTGCCGACGCCCCCCTTCTGGTTGGCGATGGCGATGACTTTGGTCTTCATGATCGGAAAGGATGGGAGGTCAGTTTGCTCCCCGTCCGTAGTACTCGGCAAGCCCCCTTGCCACCGCGTCGGCATATTCCCGGTAAATGCTTGGGAGTTCACGCCCTCCGATATTCTTGCGACCCTGATAGTCGCCGAGCTGGATTCGGGTGAAGATGGGGCGGCTATTCATGACATACGGCTCGCAGTAGACAACTGGGCACTCGAAGAGCCTGTTGGCCAAGAGGTTGCGGATCCAGAGGTAGGGGTTCCCGGAGGCGGGGATCGCCTTGGCATTGTGATAAGTGAAGGGCTCCAGTCCCGTCGCCTCCGCCAGCGACCGGGCCACGGCATCAGAGGCGCCGAGTTCCTCGGCATGGGTCCCGCCGAGCAGCTTCATGAGCAGGGTGAAGCGCTCGTCCTCATGGGCGAGTTCTTCACGAGACATCGCTCCGCTGAGCAGGAGGTGAAGGTGATTCTTGTCGGTGAGGCTCGGGCGCGCGGGATTACCCCATTCCTCGGCGTTGAAGTGGAGGCAGATGACGAGATCAGGACGAAGGCGCTCGTTGACGAGCCGAGCGCGGTTGCGGATCTCCGCGACCCGGTAAAAAAGACGCTCGGCTTCCTTCTGAAGGCGCTCTCCTAAAGGAGCAACTCCTTCCTCTGAGAGAGAAGCGGCGGCGGCTTTGCGGAGATTGCCGGGACGCATTCCGGTCGTCGGACTGTTGGAATTTCTAGTGAGCCACACCTCGGCTCCGAGCTGCTCGAGTCGCTCCTTCAGAAGCTTCGCGACGATCAGAGTCATCTCCCCCTCCTCGACGGGACGGCTCCAGCCGATCCGGAACCAGCGTGCCTCCATCTGGGCGAAGCGTCCCCCGAGATGGCCTGGGTCGATGGCAACGCGGAGGCCGGCCAGCGGTTTTCCGGGAGCCGGGGTGCGCTCGGCATTTCCTTTCCAGAAACGGGGGGGCCTGCCCGCTACGGAAGGCGTGGGAGCGAGCGCCAGCGGGATCGGCTCGGCACCGGAATGCGGGGTGATCAACGCCTGGGTGGGGGTGAGGGTGATCCATTCCTTCCATGAGCCGTCGGGAACGTAGACCTTGTCGAGAAGCTGGCGGAAGTCGGCGGCCGTGATGGTTCCCGAGTAGGCCTGGAGGCGGCTCCAATCGGGCTGTGGCGCCAGAGGGCTCAGCAGGGCGGCTTGGAGCGATGCCGCCGTGAGCATGAAAAGGAGGATTTTCTTCACCACACGGGGATTTTTACATCGTCCGGGACCCTGCTTTCGATCAAAACCCAAGGGATGGTGAAGATTCTCTTTTTGGGCGATGTCGTCGGCGAACCGGGCCGTATGGCTGCTTGCCGTACGACCGAGCTCTATCTGGAGCGCGGTGATGCTGACTTCGTCGTGGTCAATGGCGAGAACGCCGCCGCTGGGCGTGGGATCACACCGAAGCTCGCGATCGATCTGATGCGCAGCGGCGTGGCGGTCATTACCTCGGGCGACCATATTTGGGACCAGAAGGAGATCATTCCCTACATCGCCACCGAGCCACGCCTCCTGCGTCCGCTCAACTATCCAGCCGGCACGCCCGGCGCCGGGAGCATCGTGCTCGACACGGCTCACGGCCCGATCGCCGTCATGAACGTGCAGTGTCGGACCTTCATGAAGAACCCGCTGGAAAATCCCTTTGCCGCCGCTTCCGCCGAGGTGGAGCGTCTGCGGAAGGAGACCCCTGTGATCATCGTCGATGTGCACGGGGAAACCACCAGCGAGAAGATCGCCATGGGTCGCCATCTCGACGGGCAGGTCTCGCTGGTCGTCGGTACCCACACCCATGTCCAGACGGCGGATGAGCGGATCTTCCCCAAGGGAACAGCCTTCCTCTGCGACGCCGGGATGTGCGGCCCCGAGGACTCGATCCTCGGGCGCGACTGCGACTCGGTCGTGGGCCAGTTCGTGACCTCGATGCCGGCCAAGTTTCCCGTTGCCCGCGGGCCCGTCATCGCCGCCGGCGTGCTGGTTGAGGTCGACCCGGAGACGGGTCGGGCCAAGTCGGTGACGCGCGTGGTCGAGCGCTACGGGGCGCCTTAGACTGGGGATGGGGTGCCAACAAAGGACTCCCTCTTTGATTTCCAGCCGGATAGCGTGAGCCGAGATGGATCCCGCAGGACCAGACGCCGTCACCCAGGAAAGTCCCGTTGATAAACGCAAGGGCGTGCTCGCGATCGATAGCATCCTGCGCGGGGCATCGCGTCTTCAGCATTCCGTCGCCCGCAGATGGCGTCGACTTCGACGCCGTCCGCAGACCATCGCCTCCGATGCCAATCTTCTGCCGACGCTCATCCAGGTGCTAGCGGCGTTTACCCGTGTCGACGGCGAGATGCTCGAGGAGGAGATCGATTCCAGTCTGGGCTTCCTGCGTTATGACTATCCTGAGGCCGTCTACTCCGAATTGCGGAAGTTGTTCCGGCAGGCACTCGAACAACAGCAGGACCTCGCGGCGATGGCTGCGAAGTTGGCCACCGACCTGAGCGACGACCGCAAGATTCTGCTCGGCGTCCAGCTCTACGACCTGATCACCCGCTCGGGGATGAAGTCGGAACAGGTGACCGTCTATCATGATTTCATGGCCCGGCTCGGCATGGGTGCTCAGGCAATCGACATTGTCTACCAGCTCAATGCCAACGAGCCGGCCGACCCGGCCTTCTTCCACGAGGGGGTCTCCCCGCTTGAGGCGCTCTCGTTCGGCGATCCGTCTACCTGCGACGTGGCCCTGCGCGATTTCACTCCCGGAGAGCGTCTGCTCGCCTACCGCCACCACGACCTCATCATCCTCAAGAACCTCTCCCCGCGCAGTCTTATCGTGCAGGGGCGCCTGCTCAAACAGGGGGAATTCTGCCGCATCTATCCCGGCCAGCGGGTGCTCGTCGGCGAGCAGGTGATCAC
>RFPR01000088.1 GCA_009928265.1 Pseudomonadota bacterium
TGGGCCACCAAGGAGGAGATCGAGTCCTTCCGCGAACAGATCCGGGCCAACCCGCGCAACTTCATCGCCCAGCATCCGATCTCGCTCTCGCGTCACCCCACCTGGTGCGGGGAAGGTTTCGAGGGGCGCCATGTCGACCTGCGCCCCTACATCCTCTGCGGCGAGAAGACGACGGTGACTCCGGGAGGTCTCACCCGCGTGGCCCTCCGCAAGGGCTCCCTGGTGGTAAACTCCTCCCAGGGGGGAGGATCGAAGGACACCTGGGTCCTCTACGGGGATTCCTGAGAGGCACGATCACTATCCGGACCATGAGCGATTTTCACACTCCAGTTCCCACGGCCCAGAAGCCGATCAGCGACAGGCGCGACTCCCAGGTGATGCTCTCGCGCGTCGCCAACTCCCTCTACTGGATGAGCCGCTACATCGAGCGCTCGGAGAACGTCGCGCGCCTCCTCGACGTGAATCTCCAACTGATGCTCGACTTCGCCGATCTCAACGACCAGCAACTCAAGGAGCACTGGCTTCCGATCCTCTGCTCGGCCGGCGACGAGGAGACCTTCTTCAAGCTCTACGAGCGCGCCGACAGCGAGAGCGTGACCGAGTTCCTGACCTTCCGGGAGGAGAACCCCAACTCGATTATTTCCTGCCTCTTCGCGGCACGCGAGAACGCCCGCCAAGTGCGCGACCAGATCTCGCTGGAAATGTTCGAGACGCTCAATGAGTGCTACCTCTTTCTCAAGTCGAAGAATGCCCGCGAAGTCTGGCAGAGCGGCGCCCACGAGTTCTACGAGCAGATCAAGAGATACTCCCACCTCTTCCAGGGCCTCACCGGATCGACCTTCACCCGGAACGAGGGATACGAGTTCATCAATCTCGGCAAATTCCTCGAGCGCGCCGACAAGACCACGCGCATCCTCGACATCAAGTACCATATCCTGCTGCCGAGCGTTGCGGACGTGGGCGGCGCCGTGGACGCGGCCCAGTGGCAGGCGATCCTGCGATCCGCCAGCGCGCTGGAGGCCTACCGCCGCTTCCACGTGGAGGATATCCTGCCCAGAAAGGTCGCGGAGTTCCTGATCTTCTCCACTACGTTCCCCCGCTCGATCCGATCGTGCATGGAGCATCTCGACAATGACCTCCACCGTCTCAGCGGCCGGGAGAAGCGCGAGTACAAGAGCGCTGAGGAACGTGCCTTCGGCAAACTCCTCTCTGACCTGAATTTCCTAACTATCGACGACATCCTCTCCGAGGGACTCCATGAGTTTCTCCAGAAGATCCAGACCACCCTCGACCGTCTCGACGATCACATTTACCAGGAGTACATGTATCACCCGCCCGTGGACATCGAGGCGGAGATCCTCCTTCACCAGCAGCAGATGCAGCAGCAGCAATGATCACGCAAAGCGACAACCCCGCTAAGCCCGTGCAGCAGGGCCCATGGAGTGAACCGCTGCTTCTGGGGATCTCCCATCTCACGCGCTACACCTACGAGGGACCCGTGAAGGACAGCTTCAACGAGGCGCGCCTCCAGCCATTCTCCGACGAACTCCAGCAGGTGCGTGAGTTCCGCTTCCGCCTCAATCCCGACTCCCAGGTTAGGGATTACCCCGACTTCTACTCCAACTGCGTCCATTACTTCGACGTGCCCCAGCCACACGAGTCCCTCCAGGTGGAGGCAATCTCCACGGTTCAAACCGTTCCCGATCCGCGCGGCCCCGTTCCGGAAGCCGGCCCCGAAACACTTGGCACCCCGCAGATCAAGGAACAGCACTTTGACTTCCTTCACTCTTCGGAATTCGTTTCCATGGGAGCCGAGATCTGGCGCGAAGCGGTCGACGCACTTCCCGGGGGCCAGCGTGATGTCTGGCAGGACACCATGGCGATCGGCGAGCACATCCACCGCAACTACAAGTACACGCCGCTCTCCACCAACGTGAACACCCGTGCCCTTGAGGTGCTTCATAAAAAGCAGGGGGTCTGCCAGGACTTCGCCCATCTCATGCTCGGACTCTGCCGCACCCACGGAATTCCGGCCCGATACGTCAGCGGCTACTTCCTCAACCAGCACAAACTGCCCGGTGAGATCGAGGCGAGCCATGCCTGGATCGAGGTCTATATCCCGGGCTACGGATGGAAGGGCTACGACCCCACGCACCGGCGACCGAGCGACACGCGCTACGTGAAAATCGCCGTCGGGCGCGACTACTCCGACATCAGACCCGTCGGGGGAACCTTCCGCGGCCGGGGCACCCGCCAGATGGTCGTCGAGGTCAGCGTGCAGAGGATGCTCTAGGAGCCGAGGGTAAGAGCGGGATGGAAACCAGCCCATGGGGGCTGATGCGACTCAACGATGCTCAATCGAGTCAGCGTTACGGGAGGCGTGATACACGTATTTCAGAACCCTCTGATGTCATGGCGTGGAACATTTCGAAATCACGGTGATTTTTCTTTGCCACCACAAGATCTTGTGGTGAATTCTTCTGAAGTCCCCCGCCACACACAATGCTTTGCCCCAAGTGTTCCTCACTCGACGATAAGGTCATCGACTCCCGCCTGTCGAAGGATGGTATCAGCATCCGCCGTCGGCGTGAGTGCCTGGGATGCGAGACCCGCTTCACCACGTACGAGCAGATCGAGAGGGTCGAGCTTCTGGCCGTGAAGCGTGACGGGCGCCGAGAACCCTTTGACCGGCAGAAGCTCCTCTCCAGCTTCATCAAGGCGTGCGAAAAGCGCCCCATCGCCCTCGACACGATCGAGGAGGGAGTCCAAACAGTCATTTCCGATTTGGAGGCGGGACAGGATCGGGAAATCTCCACGAAATTCATCGGTGCACGGGTCATGGAGCGCCTGCACGCGATCGATCCGGTGGCCTACGTCCGATTTGCCTCGGTCTACCGCCGCTTCGAGGACATCGGCGAATTCATCGAGGAAATCCAGTCGCTCGAGCGCAAGACCCCGCTCTCCGAGGACCAGAAGGAACTCTTCATCGAGAAACAATGATCGCACTGCTCGATGGCATGCCGATGGTGCAACTCCCGGACGGGAGGAGCGTCCTTTACGACAAGAAGTGGATCATCGCCGCACTGCGTGTCTCGGCGGAGCGCGTGGGCCAGCACAACTGGTGGCTTGCCGAGCACATCGCCGAGAGCGTGACGCTGTACCTGAAGCGCGATTTCGAGTCCAACTCCGTCGGTATCCCCAACCTCGAGGCGGCCGTCCACGAAGTGCTCGGCACACTCGGTTTCCCCGAGATCGCGGAGGCGTTCCACCTTCCGGAGCCTCCCGTCCACCTTTCGCTGACAGATCTTGCCCGTGAAGCCGGAGAGGGGTACGAGCTCGCCTTCTTTGGATTGCTCGGCGACCGCCTCCAGAGCTTGACTGGTTCTCATGCAGCACGCCTTGAGATCCACGACCTCTCCGGTTGCGTCCGACTCATGGGCAAGCGCAGGAGGTCGGTACAGACTCTGCGTGAGGAAATCGTAGGCTTCATTCGCCAGTACGGCATGACCTCGGGGCAAAGCCGCCAGGGCGAGCCTCTTGAGATCCAGTTGAGCTGAGGAATCCTGAAAGCTTTTTAGCTTTTTGCTCTAATGACTCTTTTCGAGAAGATCGCCGCACGAGAGATCCCGGCCACCATCATCGCCGAGGGCGAGGAATGGATTGCCTTCCGCGACATCGCACCGCAGGCCCCAGTACACTTTCTCGTGGTCCCCAAGCGTTGTATCCCTCGGATCAACGAGGCGACGGCCGCCGAAACAGCTCTCCTTGGCACACTTCTCTCAGCAGCCGCCTCAACCGCCCGTCAGGAAGGCCTTGGCGAAAGCGGCTACCGCGTTGTGATCAATAATGGCCCCGATGGAGGAGAGACCGTTCCCCACCTGCATATTCATGTGTTGGGCGCCCGCCCCATGCAGTGGCCTCCGGGATAACGCTTTTGAGTTCTGACTGCGTTGCACTGCGCTAGTAGAGGAATCAAACAAGTGTGTGAGGAGGGATCTTCTTCTCTTCTTCAAAAGCCGTATGAGGCGTAACGAATCAGTCCAAAAAAGCCAGTAGTACAGGCTGCTATGGCGAGGAGATTTTGAGGTGATGGCAAGGCGCCCAAGCGTAGCTGTATGAGACATACTGCAAGCGCAGGGCAACGCAGCCAGAACTCAAAAGCACCCGCTAGAGCAATTAGGGAGTGATTTCAGTCCCTATTCCCTCTTCAGAAAAGGTTTCAACAAGCACCGCATGAGGAGTGCCGGCTCCGAGAAAGTGAACCTTAGTCAGGCCATGCGCTAGGGCCTTGGTAGCGGAGCGGACCTTGGGAATCATGCCTCCGGCAACGATGCCGCGGGTGATGAGATCCTCGGTCTGTGATGCTGTCAGACTGTGAATGAGAGTTTCGGGATCCTTTGGATCACGCATGAGCCCGGGCACATCGCTCAGGAAGATCAGTTTCGATGCAGGAAGCGCGGCGGCCAGCGCGGCGGCAGAGACGTCAGCATTGATATTGATTGGGTGTCCATCCGAAAGGGCTCCGAGAGGAGAGATCACCGGAACGGCACCGCCTTCGAGGATTCCACGCACGAGTGATGGGTCGGTCTCCTCCGCCTCGCCGACAAACCCGAGATCGACTTCGGAGCCGTCGGCATCCTTGACCAGCTCCAGCTTGCGGGCACGGAAGACCTTCGTTCCGGAGAGACCTTCGGCAGGAACCCCGAGGTCCCTGAGTTGAGCAACGATCCCGGCGTTCACCTCACCATCGAGGGCATCACGGACGATGCTGATCGTTTCCTCATCGGTGACGCGCAGACCGCCCACGAATCGGGGAACAAGCCCCTTCTCCTTCATACGGGCGTTGATCGCCTTGCCCCCTCCGTGAACGAGGATCACACGGATCCCGACGGCATGGAGGAAGGCCACATCGGTCAGGAATCGGGCGACCTGCTCCGGTTCCTCCATCGTGCTTCCACCGAACTTGATGAGGAAGACAGCCCCTCGGAAGGTCCGCAGGTAAGGAAGAGCCTCGAGCAGGATTTCGGCCCGTTCGCGAGGGGAGACTTGGGCGGCCATCAGAGGGAGAACTCGGTGAGGTTCAGCCTTACGTACTCCTCGGTCAGGTCGGTTGTGAGCAAACGGGCCTCACCCTTGCCTCCATGGAGATCGACCAGCACGGAGAACTCTTTCTTTGCCGCGATCTTGCGCAGCTTCAGCTCACCCCTCATGTCCTGGCACCCCATGCCGTTCTTGGCCGCCTTCATTCCGTCGTAGGCGATCTCGACCTTATCCGGATCGAACTTGGCGCCGGAGTATCCAGCGGCATCGAGGATGCGACCCCAGTTGGGATCCCCACCCGCCCAAGCCGACTTCACAAGTTGGGAGTTGGCAATGGCACGGGCTGCGAGATGGGCATCAGCCTCGGAGCGGGCGCCCTTGACCGTGAGTTCGATTACCTTGGAAGTCCCCTCCCCGTCGGCCACGATCGCACGGGCCAGATCGGCGCAGACGGCCTGCAGAGCGAAGGCAAAGGAGCGCTGCTCGGAAGCCGTGCGGATCTTCACTCCAGAGAGACCATTGGCAAGCGTGACCACTGTGTCATTGGTCGAGCAGTCCCCGTCGACGGTAATGCAGTTGAAGGTCTTGCCCACGGATTCTCGGAGGGCCTTGCGCAGGAAGGCCGCAGGCACAGCCGCATCGGTCGTGATGACGCAGAGCATCGTGGCCATGTTCGGTGAGATCATCCCCGCCCCCTTGGACATGCCGCCAATGCGGAAGGATTTGGAGCCGACCTTCACCTCGTAGGAGGACTGCTTCGGCACGCTGTCGCTGGTCATGATCGACTTCGCCGCAGCCAGAGCGGCGGCAGGGGAGGCCTTCAGCGAACCAGCGGCCTCACGGATTCCGGGAATCATCTTGGGCAAGGGAATCTGGACACCGATGCGGCCCGTAGAGCAGACTAGCATCTCGTCGGCATGGATGCCGAGGGCCACGGCGGCGGAGTTGGCGCATTGCTCGGCGGCACGCAGACCGGGCTCACCGGTGCAGGCGTTGGCATTGCCGCTATTGAGCAGGACAGCCTGAGCCTTACCACTCTCCAGATGACGGCGGGAGAGCAGAACCGGAGCGGCTTTGACCAGATTCGTCGTGAAGACCCCGGCGGCCGTCGCAGCGGTTTCGGAGACCACGAGGCAGAGATCATCGCGCTTCTTGCCGTTCTTTGGGGGCGTGCGTTTGATGCCGCAGGAGACGGCGGAAGCGGAGAAACCCTTGGCGGCGTTGACGCCACCGGTGATGCGTTTCAGAGACATATTTGGAAGCTAGGAGTTAGAAGCTGGTAGATAGAAACTAGGAGAAATCAGATCAGTCCCTCCGTCTCGGGCAATCCGGCCCGGACGTTATAGCACTGGACGGCCTGTCCCGCGGCCCCTTTCACAAGATTATCGAGCACGGAGAGGATCACGATCCGGCCGGTCCTTGGCTCGTCGTAGAGCGCGATGTCGCAGAAGTTTGTCCCAGTGACATGCTTGGTGTCGGGAGGCGTTTCCCTGATCCGGACGAACGGCTCGTCCGCATAAGCCTCCTCCAGGACCTTTCGGAGATCGGCTGCACTCTTCCCCTTGGCCGGCGTCGCGATGATCGTGGAGTGAATGCCCCGGTTCATCGGAGCGAGGTGCGGGATGAAGGTCAGGACGACCTTGGATCCCGCCGCTATGGATAGCTGCTGTTCCACCTCGGAGAGATGCCGGTGCCTGGGCAGTCCGTAGGCCCGCATCGACTCATTGCACTCAGCGTAGAGGTAGTCGACGGCTGCCTTGCGCCCCGCACCACTCACGCCACTGGCGCTGGAGACAACGATTCCCGAGGGGTCGAGGAGCCCCGACTTCATCAGCGGGATAAGAGGCAACTGGATACTCGTTGGATAGCAACCAGCACAGGCGATAAGGGGAGATTGCCGGATCGCCTCCCTGGAGAGCTCGGGGATCGCATAGATCGCCTGCCTAAGTAGATCGGGGGCGGGATGCTCCCCGCCGTAGTAGTCAGCGTACACCTCCGCATCCCGGAGCCGAAAGTCGGCGCTTAGATCAAGGACCACCTTGCGGGCCTTCAAAGCCGCCATGGCGTACTCGGCAGCGACACCATGGGGCAGGGCCAGGAAAACGGCCCCCGAATCACACGCGGCGATATTCGAGGGATCCGCCTCGGTAAAGACCAGCCGGGAAATCTTAAGACCGGAAAACCTCGGCATTACTTCCCCAAGAGCCTTGCCGGCATGCTGGCGTGAGAAAACCGTCGTCACTTCTGCAGTCGGATGCCGATCGAGCAGGGCGCAAAGCTCCTCACCGGAGTAACCGCTGGCCCCGACAATCGCGACCTTCCTCAGGGCGGGATCAGCTTGGGAGGTGGTGGAATTCATGATGCGAAGAGATTAGTGAACCTGCCGGTAAGCGCAACGGTTGAAACAATCGATGAGAGGAGATAAAGAACCACGAAACTCACGAACAACACGAAAGGATTCGATCTGAGAGAAATCAGGGAATCCGTTAAAAGAATCATCGTCCCAAGCATCTATCTTGAGCTGGCAAAGAGACTCTCTGTGCCCCACAAAGCCCTTGTGCCTTCTGTGCATCTCGAAGCGACACTCGCAATCCCCTCCTCTCCGCGTCCCTGCGTCCCTGCGCGAGAACTTTCAGTCCTTCAGTTTTAAAAGGGACTTGCACGATGAGCCAAGAATCACGATGCTCCTTGGCTCGAGAACGGGCTGTAGCACAGCTTGGTAGTGCGCTTGAATGGGGTTCAAGAGGTCGTGGGTTCGAATCCCGCCAGCCCGAGTTCTCGATCTTCCGGAGAGGTCGTTCCCTCCGAAGAGGTTCCAACGGGATGCAGGGATAGCTGGGTTGGGCAAAGAGCGACGGAATCGCTACAGAGACAATCATTCAGCTTCTACAGAGAGAACGCTGCTGTGAGACATTTAAATTTGACGAAGGGGATAACAGCGACATACTTCCGATACCCCTATGCAAAAGCTCATACTCTCCCTTCTCGTTGCCTTTGGACTGATTGGCAGTGCTACTGCTTCGGTTCTAACAGGATCCCTTACCAATGGTTTAGTTGGCTACTGGTCTCTAAATGGAACAACACAAGATTCATCTTCATACGCTAACACAGGCACAGGTTACGATTTAGCTTTAACGACAGATAGGTTTGGAAAAGCTAATAATGCTTACTATTTCAACGGTACTACTAGCTACATCGATCTTGGCAATAAATATCAATACAATTTTGGAAATAGTGATTTTACTTTATCCGCTTGGATTCTTTCTGGTCCTAAACAGATTGAAAACGCCACATACATCCTAAGCAAGTTCGATGCGCCAAATCCATCAAGCTATGGCCTC
>RFPR01000089.1 GCA_009928265.1 Pseudomonadota bacterium
AAATCACCCGCCCCAAAAGCGGCAAAGGGAATCGGGTCGAATACCGCACGTTCCTCCCCCGGGGATGGCTCTTCTACCGCACACGATGATGAGATCACGATCCGTCGCGCTTTGGGAAGTTGGGGAGGGACGGGTTGTTCCGGGGATGCCTCCCAACCGACCTCGATCACGAGGTCCTTGGGAGCCAGATAGGAGGAAAGGGGTACTGAGGGCTTGTCTGTGTCTCCGAACTGCACCTCACAGGCATCGACCTCACCGACCGATGTCTGTGTGTCAGGATCGAATTCCCGGACCGACTCGATTCCCTCCTCGCCGAATTCCAGACGGCACGGCATCGCCTGCTGCCAGGAGAAGAGATCCAGAATACCGCCCCGGAGTGAAAACTCACCGCGACGCGTCACTTGGGCGACGCGCTCGTATCCAGCCTCTTCCAGCCTAACAGCAAGCCCGCCGGGCGCCCCCTGCCATCCGCGAGGCAGCAGGAGCATATCTCCCGTCAGGTCGCCGGGAGCTGAGACCGACTCCTCCCACTGATTCGCGGTGATGACAGGAGCGATCCGCTCACCGCGTGCCAGACGACCCAGCAGGGCAATCCGCTCGGAGGCCGTCTCGGGATCGGGAAGCCCTAGCCCAGCTGCAGGAATCTCCAGATCGGGAAAAAGGATCGACTGCCTGATCCATGTGGAAAGCTCGGAGGCAAACTCCTCCTGGGAGCGTACATCGCGACAAACGAACCAAACGCGTCCACCTTCGCCGGCATGACGCGCCGCTACCCCGGCAAGAAAGGGACAAGCCTGTTCGCTGACGTCGCCTATCAGGACGGGATCACTTCCACGGCCCCCTTGAAGCAGTCGGCCCATGAGCGGATGCCGTGCGACAGCATCCAGCAGATCGTCATGAGCCCCTGAGTAATCCATGGGAACGAAGATAGGAGAAGGCCAGTTCCGTGGCCGGAGACGGACCAGACAGCGCTTTTCCATCAAGAGAGGCCACAGGCATGATCCCGAGGCGGGAATTAGTGACGGCCATTGCCACTGCACGGCGAAGATCCGAGTGCCTGAGGAGACGATCTGTTACGACAGTATTCTGGCGCACCCACGCGAGAACGGCTCCGGAACGGGCTCCCCGCGCCGGCGTGCAAAGAAGCTGTCCGCGACGCGACGGAAGCCACACCAAAAGATTCCCCATTGTGCACGAGAGGACATGCCCCTTGTCATCGAGTGCAATCCCCTCGTCGGCGCCGTTTGCGCGGACAACCCGGAGCGCTTCGAGATGAGGGAGGTAGTTGCCACTCTTCACGCCCCAACCCGGCCCCCAGTCATCTCCGGTTATGGGCTGGCTCAGGACAACGAGGCTGATTCCCTTGGAGAGATCAGCCTCCGAGGGAAAACTGGTTTCCTCCCAGGCGAGATAGCACTCCGGATTCGTCACGGGAGAACCTGGAGCCCCGACGCCAGCCGTCAGGTAGATCCTGAGCATCCCGTCGGGGAGCCGTTTTGTGGCACAGAAGGACCGGATTGCCGTGCGTATCTTCTTGGGAAAGGGCCATGCACCCGAGGACGCCGCCTCGGCAAGGTTAGCGAGATGCTCTGCGAGCAGAAGAACCTTGCCCTCGCGTACCGCC
The DNA here is from genome assembly GCA_009928265.1 of Pseudomonadota bacterium. Lineage (GTDB taxonomy): Bacteria > Verrucomicrobiota > Verrucomicrobiia > Chthoniobacterales > UBA6821 > UBA6821. The sequence goes on from RFPR01000089.1 coordinate 1,625, forward strand.
ATACTCTCGAAGAAATGTTGCCCGTAGCGGAATCCGCGGTCAGAAAGCGGAATCCCGCTCCTGCATGGCACGATGCACGATCCCTCCAAGCGCCAACTTCGTAGACGCATCGCCGTCACCTCACTCCTGCGCGGCGGTGCCGTTGAGTCTTTCCAGACGCTTGCGTAGGGTCGCGCGTGTGATGCCTAGTAGTTTGGAGGCCTTCACCTGGTTGTTCGACGTCACGGCCATGGCGCGGCGTGTGAAATCCTCCTCGACCCATGGTAGAAGCTCACGTCCCTCTCCTTCACGCTGGAATGCATCAAAGAGCGCCGAGGCAGCTTCCTCGATCGTGGGAATATCACCCGATGTGAGAGTTGCCGGTAAGACAGGTGAGGCAGCCACTGATTCGCCTCCCCCTGAAACCTGACCAAGGGGAAGGTCCTTTGGAAGCAGGACGTCGCTGGTCGCCAGTACGACGGCCCGCTGGAGCGTATTCTGAAGCTCCCGGACATTGCCGGGCCACGGGTAGGACTCCATGACGTGGATCGATTCCTCGGAGAGTTGGAGAAGAGGTCTGTGCTGTTGCTGGGCAATGCGGGAAAGGAAATATTCGGCGAGCGGCCTGATATCCTCGACACGCGCACGAAGCGGCGGGAGATGGATTCCTACGACATTGAGTCGGTAGTAGAGGTCCTCGCGGAATTCTTTGGCGGTGATCGCCTGATCCAGGTTCCGATTCGTCGCTGCCACGATGCGGACATCGGCCCTGATCGTGGCGTTGCCGCCGACCCTCGAGAATTCGCCCTCCTGCAGGACACGCAGGAGCTTGCTCTGCACCGGCATCGGCATCTCCCCGATCTCGTCGAGGAAAAGCGTCCCGCCCTTGCACTGCTCGAAGCGCCCGATGCGCTGGGTCGCCGCGCCGGTGAAGGCACCCTTCTCGTGGCCGAACAGCTCGCTTTCGAGAAGGTTCTCCGGAATGGCGGCGCAGTTGATGGCGATGAGCGGCTTCTTGTTACGCTCACTGTAGGTGTGAATGGCTCGGGCAACGAGTTCCTTGCCGCAACCGCTCTCGCCGGTGACAAGGACGGGGGCATCACTCATGGCGACACGGCCAACCATCTTGAAGACCGACTGCATCGCCTCGGAACGGCCGACGATGTCATCCCGGTACTGCTCGACTGTCAGCGAAGGCTTGGTCGGGGTGGCGGCGCGGAGTTCGGCGGCGGCCTTGAGCGCAGAATCGACCACCACCTTCATGGTGAAGGGAGCGGATTCCTTCCGCAGAAAATCAAAGGCACCGAGTTTCATCGATTCGATGACCGACTGCGTTGTCCCGAACGCGCTCATCACGATGACCATGGCATTGGCTGACTCACCTCGGATCTTGGCTAACAGTTCCAGTCCGGTGGCGGGACGCAGGTGGAGCTCCGTCAGGACGAGATCGGGCTTTTCCAGGCAGAAGACCTTGAAGGCGTTGGTGGCGTTCGTCTCGGTGATGACGCGCACGCCGGAGGCCTTGAGTTGCTGCTTTACCCAGTCAAGGAAGTCGGTTTCGGAATCGACGACCAAAACGGTCTGATTGCTCTGTGCTTCGAATTTCATGCGGTCGCTGCAGTAATGGGGTTCTCGACGGCTCCGCCGAAACGACGATCACGCGTGCCAAAGTCGGCGATGGCCTCGCGGAGTTCGGCGGGACCGAAATCGGGCCAGAGAACCTGCGTGACATGGAGCTCGGTATAGGTGAGTTGCCAGGGGAGGAAATTAGAAAGACGCATCTCGCCCGAGGTCCGGATGAGCAGGTCGGGATCCGGCATGTTGGCCGTGTAGAGATGACCCGAGATCGTCTCGGAAGTGATACCGTCCGGCATGATGCGTCCCTCCGCGACCTCACGGGCGATCGCCCGGATCGCATCGACAATTTCGTCGCGCCCACCGTAGTTCAGCGCCAGTGTGAGGGTCAGTCGACCATTATGGGCTGTGTCGGCGATTGCCCTTTCAAGGCGCTTAAGAACGGGCCCGGGGAGGTCGGCGGTTCGGCCGATCGTGCGTAACCGGACGCCATTGCGGTTCATCATGGCGACCTTGTCGGCAAGAAAACGCTCAAGCAGCAACATCAGGCCAGAAACCTCATGGGCGGGACGCTTCCAGTTCTCGGTCGAGAAAGCGTAGAGCGTCAGGTATTCGACCCCCTCCGCGATACATGCCTCGCAGACAGGTTCGACATTCACAGCTCCCTGCTCGTGCCCCTTCAGGCGTGGCCATCCGCGCTCGCGCGCCCAGCGACCGTTGCCATCCATGATGATGGCGATGTGCCTCGGGACGGCTGGAGACTGCGGACTCACGGCCGGCGCATCACAAATGGATGGTCTGGTCCCTGCCTGGTCCGGTGCTGACGATGGAAAGTCGAGCCCCGGTCAACTTTGCCAGGGTCTCGGCGTAGCGACGGGCCTTGGGCGGGAGATCCTTGTACTTACGGATCTTGTCGGTCGGGGTCTTCCAACCCGGAAAGGAAGTGTAGAGGGGACGGCAGCGGGCGAGTTGTCCGGCATCGGTCGGTGGTGTGTCGAGCACAGGCCCCTTTCCATCGAGGCGGTAACCCGTACAGACCTTGATTTCGTCGAGGCCGTCCAACCCATCAAGATTGGTGATGGCGAGGTCGTCGACCCCGTTGATGATGGTCGCATAGCGGGCGGCAACGGCATCATACCATCCGCAACGTCGGGCACGCCCCGTGGTAGCGCCGAACTCGCGGCCCATGGCGTGAAGCATGTCACCAATCTCGTCCTCCTCGGTAGGGAAGGGGCCCTCGCCGACGCGGGTCGTATAGGCCTTGACCACGCCGACCACGCGGTCGATACGGTTAGGAGCGACTCCGGATCCGGTGCAAGCACCGCCGGAGGTTGTGTTGGAACTGGTGACGTAGGGGTAGGTGCCGTGGTCGATGTCGAGGAAGGTTCCCTGCGCGCCCTCGAACAGGATCTCTTTCTTCGCCTGCATCGCCTTGTGAAGCAAGGTGACCGTGTTGGTGACGAGCGGTGTGAGCACCTTGGCCGCCGCGAGGTAGCCGGCAAGAATCTTCTTGCCGTTGAGCGGCTTGCCGCCGAGCGCACGGATCAGGGCGTTGTTTTCCTTGAGACGGAGGGCAAACTTCTCGCGGAAGACCGCGGGATTGGCCAGATCGCAGATGCGCAGGCCGGTGCGGGCGACCTTGTCACCGTAGGCTGGGCCGATACCACGCTTGGTGGTACCGATCTTGTTCTTCCCCTTGAGCGCTTCGCGGAGGCCGTCGAGTTCGCGGTGCCACGGCATCACGAGATGGGCGCAATCGCTGATGAGGAGATTCTTGGCATTCACCTTGATCCCGCGTGCGGCGAGCCCCTTGATCTCGGAAACTAGGCCGACGGGGTCGATGACCACTCCGTTGCCGATCACGCAGAGCTTGCCCTTGCGGAGGATTCCCGAGGGGATCAGGTGGAGGACATACTTCTTGTCGCCGTCGACAATGGTATGACCGGCGTTGTTGCCTCCCTGACTCCGGACGACGATGTCGACCTTTCCGGTCAGCACATCGATGATTTTGCCTTTGCCTTCATCCCCCCACTGGGACCCGACGAGAATGGTATTTGCCATGGTGTTTTTCTTCTGTTGACGCAAAAAAGCCGGACTCAGTGTCCGGCTGAGTGGTCAAAAATCGCCACTTACAGAGAAAAGGACAAGGAAATAGTGGGGTAGCCTCAAGACCGAAACAGAAACATGGACTCAATACCCCCCTCAGTTACGGCGTGGGGATTTTGAGAGGATGGCAGATTACTAATCGAGCTAAGAACCTTTCAAGGGCTTGGAAGTTTTGATGCACCGCTAGGCATGCAAGCGAAGCTGTATGAAACATACTGCGAGCGCCGCAGAACAACGCGGGGCGCGAAAATCCCAAGCCCCTTAAAAGGCTACCATTCGACGACGGATGCAGCCCAGGTCAGCCCTCCACCAAAAACCACCATCAGAATCTTGTCACCCTGCTTGAAGCGGCCTGTGCGGTTGGCCTCATCGAGGGCAATGGCGACGGCCGCGGCGGAGGTGTTACCGTAGCAGTCGAGATTAATCATGAAGCGGTCCATGGAGACATCGAGTCGGCTGGCGATGGCCTCGATGATGCGGAGGTTGGCCTGATGAGGAATGAAGCAGGCAATCTCGGAGGAAGGGACGCCGGCATCAGCAAGGACCTGCTGGGAGGCCTCGACCATGGCGGTGACGGCGTGCTTGTAGGTTTCCCTGCCGTTCATCCGGATGGTGACGGGATTCTCGGCAGATGTGGATCCGCCGGCCGGATGCGCGCTACCGCCGCCGGGGATGTAGAGGATCTCGGCAAGGGCACCGTTGCTACCCATGCGGGTGGCCACGACTCCACGCGATCCCTCACGGTGGCGGAGGATGGCGGCGCCGGCACCATCCCCGAAGAGGACGCATGTGTTTCGATCCTTCCAGTCAACAATGGAGGAAAGCTTGTCGGCACCGATGACCAGAACCGTGTTCGCCGTCCCGGCGGCGATATAAGCGCGGGCCGTCTCAACCCCGAACAGGAATCCGGAGCAGGCCGCCGAGAGGTCAAAACAGACGGCGTTCACCGCGCCGATCTTGGTCTGGACGAAGCAGGCGGTGTTGGGGAAAAACATGTCGGGAGTGACCGTCGCGCAGATAATGAGATCGATCTCCTCGGGCTTCACCCCGGAGTTCTCCATTGCGGCACGTGCGGCACGTGCAGCCATCTCGCTGGTGGTTATCTCGGGACCGGCGATGCGGCGTTCCTTGATGCCGGTGCGGGTCGTGATCCACTCGTCGCTCGTCTCAACGATTTTCTCAAGATCGGCATTGGTCATCACACGGTCCGGCGCATAGCTGCCGGTTCCGATGATGGAGGCGGTGCGAAGCTGCTCAGACTGCATCGGCAACGGATTCCGCTGGGCGGGCTGAAGGGTTCTTCTGGTTGTAGGATCGGACGGCCTCGACGATCTTGGGATTGACCTGCTGCTCGATGAATTCCACGGCGACACGCACGGCGTTCTTGATGGCCAGCGGACTGCTCGATCCGTGGGCGATGATGCAGATGCCGTCGACACCCAGCAGCGGACTGCCGCCATAGTTCTCGTAGTTGGTCTTGCGACGGATGGCGCGGAAAGCATTGCGGGCAATCCAGGCGCCAAGCATCCGGAAAGGGGTCCGCTTGAGCTCCCTCTTGAGCCAGCGGAAAACGGCGCTAGCCGTGGCCTCGGCGGTCTTGAGGACGACATTGCCCGTGAAACCGTCGCAGAGCACCACCTCCACGGGATGCTCGAAGAGATCATGCCCCTCGATATTGCCGCGGAAATTCAGTGACGAGCCTTTGAGGAGTTTGAAGACATCCTTGGTGAACTCGCTGCCCTTCACGTCCTCGCCTCCGATCGACATAAGACCGATCTCGGGGTTCTTGTAGCCGAGCACCTGGCTGGAGAGCACCGATCCCATGATCGCGTACTGGAGCAGATGGAGAGGCTTGGCGTCGATGTTCGCTCCGGCATCGATGAGGACACAGACATTTTTTTTAGTCGGAAGATAGGAGGCGATCCCGGGACGCTCGATTCCCTCAAGGGTGCGGAGCTTGATCGTGGTCGCCGCGACGGCTGCACCCGTATGGCCTGCACTGACAATGGCGTCGGCCTCCCCCTTCTTGACGAGATCGACGGCGCGGGAGACGGAGGAATCCTTTTTCTTGCGGACTGCCTCGACGGCGGCGTCGCTCATCTCCACGACCTGAGTGGTGTGGACGATCTCGACGCGCGGATCGGTGCAGCCATGCTTGGCGAGTTCGGCCCGGACGGCCTGTTCGTCGCCTGTCAGGAAAATCTTGGTGATCTTCGGGTACTCCCGGAGCGCCATCACGGCACCTGCCACGGTATTGGCGGGAGCGTAATCCCCACCCATGGCGTCAAGGGCGTCAAGGGCGATCCTCATGATCCGTAACGGGGAATCTTGGAAACCTTGGGAATCCTATCTTGCGGAGGGATTTAGGGACCCCGCCGCCGGGATCCCCGAAAGGCATCAGGCGGCTTACGCCACCTCGACATCAAGTACCTGACGGCCGCGGTAAGTTCCGCAGGTGGGGCAGGCCGTGTGGGAACGGAGCGTGGCACCGCATTGGGTGCACTTGCCGAGCTTGGGGGCATGCCAGCGGTTGGCGGCCTTGCGGGTGCGCAGGCGCATCTTCGAAGTTTTACGTTTAGGGACTCCCATCGGATGGTGGTGTTTTGAGTTGGTCGAGCGCTTGCCAGATCGCCGGGCGCACCGCTTTCTCCGTTGGCATGGGAGAGGTGCGGGCACCCGAAGGAAAACGGGCGGGGCAGGTCTTGTCTCCACCCTGATCGCATTTGGGATGCGCGGGCAGAAGGAGATGAATATCCTCCCTTACTTCGGGGGTCAAGTCCACTAATTCACCCCCCGGCAACTCCATCTGGAGGGCAAACGGATCCGAAATGACCTCCCTTTCAAAGGGTTCAAGGCAGGAAACGCAGGTCATCCGGACCGGAACGGCCAGACGACCGGTGGCGAAGAGACCTCCGTCTGAGAGACCGACATCAAGTGAATACTCTAGAGGACCGGCGGGCGTGGCCCCGGCCGCCTCAAGTTCCAGAGGTGCGGCATTCTCCTCACCCTCTAGATGAAGGGTCTCCCCCTGGGGGATCTGAGCCAAATGGACTTTC
>RFPR01000090.1 GCA_009928265.1 Pseudomonadota bacterium
CACTGGCTCTACCGTGTGGACGGGACCAGCCACTACCACATGCTCTATCATCAATCCGACCCCGGCTTCCTGCGTTACTGGCAGTCCATTTCCCGCCGCGAGGAGAAGGGGATGGTGCTCTCGATGTTCGGAAGCGGATCGCTCTGGTCGAGGGAGGCCTTTCTAGCCATCGCCTCAAGGACACAGCAAATTCCCTGTTATCTGGAGTTGTACCTTCCCACACTGGCCCATCACCTCGGCTACCGGGTGAGATGCTGGGATGAGTCGCGCCACATGATCTCCAATCTGCCCTCCCGGAAATTCACGGTTGATGAGGCCAAAAGCAGGAATTGTCTGACCATTCACCCCGTGAAATGAAACGGAGCAGGCTAAGAATCGGATTGATGATCTCACCCCGCCGAGTGAGATTGTGCTGGTCCAAGGCATAATAAGTCACAACGCGATGTCCGCCAGCAACCCCTTTCTCCGCATTGCAGTCGTTGTCATCCTGTCCTTTGTGACAGTTATTTCCTTCCGCTTCACTGCCATGCCGACCTCTGCCGGGGGGGAGGGTGTCATCATGAGTCTCCCCACGGCAATTGGTCTCTTCAATGGGCGCGATCAGGAGACCTCCGAAGGAGAGCGCACGGTTCTGCCCAAGGACACCGAGATCATCAAGAAGGCGTACACGAATCCGTCCGGGGAAATCATCAATGCCCAGATCGTGCTCTCCGGCGCCGAGAAACGCAGCATTCACCGTCCCGAACTCTGTCTTCCTGCCCAAGGTTGGTCGATCAACGGACGGCAGTATCTGCCGGTAAAGCTGTCCGATGGACGAACCATCACCGTGATGTGCGACACCATTACCAGGCAGGTCGAGGTCGCCCCCGGTGTCAGCAAGCCTCTCACCAGCCTGTTTTGCTATTGGTTCGTAGGGGACGGAACAAGCACTGCCTCGCATGCCATGAGGATCCTGCTCACGAGTTGGGACCGCGTGATCCATCACAAGAATCACCGCTGGGCCTACATCGCGGTGAGCGCCCCGGTACTCGAGGGGTTCCTTCCTAAAGGGAAAAATGTCACTGCCACCCAGACCATGATTTCGGATTTTATCGCACAGATTGCACCGAGGATCATGAAATGATGACAAATCCTGCCCCGAGTTCACCCCGTCTCTTTTTCCGGGATCCCTTGGTTTTTCTTTCGGTAACAATTCTTGGAATTCTTTGCCTCCTCCTGTCGGTACAGTACAGCTACGGAATCGGAACAACCACGTACTCTCTGGCCCAGTATATTTGGCGGACTTGGAACGAGAGCGAGGACATGGGGCACGGCATGATCGTGGTGCCGGCTGCTTTGTTCCTGATCTACCATGACCGTGAAAGGCTTCTTTCGATCACTCCCAAGACGGGTTGGGGAGGTTTAGTATTTCTGATCATCGGGTTGCTGATCTACTGGTGCGGTCATTTGGCCGATGTCACCTTTGCGGGCCTTCTCAGCCTGATTGTTATTCTGGCTGGAACTGTCTGGTGGTTGCTGGGATGGAAATTCCTGAAAGCATTATCCTTTCCCATTGCCTTCCTGATTTTTGCCATACCGTTTCCCGGTCTCGACTCCATGGTGGCGCTTCCCCTGCGATATCTCATGTCGAAACTCGGCGTGGTGATCCTGAATCTCCTCGGTGTGCCCGTGGTGCTTGTGGGTACGGGGATTCTCTCGGCTCCTGATGCGGCCCAGCATCTTGCTACGGGTCAGAAATTTGCCGTGGACGTGGCTAATCCCTGCAGCGGCATTAGATCGCTCTTTGCGCTGATGATGGTTGGAGCTCTCTTCGCGCATTTCACGCTCAAGGGAACATGGAGAAAGTGGGCGCTTTTTCTCTGCACCCCGCCGCTGGCGATTGCGGGAAATCTGGCGCGCATTCTGATGCTGACCATCGGCACCGTTGCCTTTGGAAGTGAATTTGCCCTCGGTAAAAATCCTCTGGAGCATCCCTCCTGGTTCCACATGCTTGCCGGTTACCTCGTTTTCATCGTGGCCCTGTTGGGGATGATGGGAGTTGCATCGCTTCTAGGCCGCACGCCCAGAGTTGCCCTAAAGCCATCCCTCCAGACCACTGATCCGGATGTCTTGGATCATGATGAAGACCGCTATTAGCGAATTTCGCGGAGGGGTTTCAGGTTCCCGCACATCGCGATGAAAAACGCGCTTCTTGCCTCTCCGGGTGGTGGAAAGAGGACAAGGGTTCTGCAGTTGTTTTCGCGTTATCGCGATTTTGGGGGAGAGGAGGGGAGTGTCTATCGCATTGGTGATGCCCTTCACCGAAATTTCGATGTGGGTTTCTTCCTGACCTCCAGCGCTGATGCCTTTTCTGGAGATGTCATTTATCAGGGAGTGTCGGTCCTAAAGGCCTTTTCCAACTGGAGTGTGCTCAGCCAGTTGAAGCGGTATCAGCAGTTGGGAGGCTATGAAATCTGGCTGATTCATAATGTCTTTCCGGCCATGTCTCCTGCGGTGTACGAGTTGGGATTTCGTCTGGGGATTCCCATTGTCCAGTATCTCCACAACTATCGGATGGGTTGCGTGAACGGCTTCTTTCTCAATCACGGGGAGCCGTGTCAGACCTGTATGGATGGCAATTTCAGCAAGGCCTTTCGCACGGCCTGCTGGCACGGTAGCCACATCCAAAGCGGGGTCATGGGGATGATCACGGCCCGGGCGAGGGGAATGGATCTTTTTCACCGGATCAGCCACTGGATCGCCATCAGCGAAGCGCAGAAACGGGAGCATGTCGCCATGGGAATACCGGAGGAACGGATCACTGTGGTTCCTCATTTTTATGAATCTGAGGAAATTGCCGCTCCGCCCACAAGTAGTGAGGGCGACGCCCTCTATGTCGGCAGGCTTTCCCCGGAAAAGGGAGTGGATCGGCTGATCCGTGCCTGGAAACTCATCCAGAATTGCGGCAGGACGCTCTGGATCGTCGGGGAAGGGCCAGAGCGCCTCCGGTTGCAGGCCATGATTCGCGAGGAGAAAATCGCCAATATCCGGTTCACCGGATTCCTCAATCAACAGGAAATGGCTGAAATCTGGACCAAGTCATCATGCAGTATCGTTCCGTCGATCTGGAAGGAACCATTCGGAATGGTTGTCCTGGAGGCATGGGCCAAAGGACGCCCAGTCGTCGCGCATCGCATCGGAGCGCTTCCTGAAATCATTGGCGATGGGGTAGATGGACTCCTCGTTCCCGAAAACTCTTCCGGGGAATTAGCTAAGGCGATTCTGTTTCTCTTGGAAAACCCCGCCAGAGCAGGCCAGATGGGGCGGGCTGGATTGGAAAAGTTGAAAGAGCGCTATTCTAGGAACGTCTGGATGGATGCCATCAAGCCTGTTTTCTCAAACTTAACGCGGATGAAGGCATGATCATGGGAAAGAGATACTTTGATACTCATGAACTTCGCCGTTTTGTCTTTGCTTGCTTAGGAGTACGACTATTTCCCAAAAACGCATGAGTTTGAACCGCCGCAAGTTCGACTGGGTGGGGGTAGCCGTCATTCCATTTTCCTATCTTCTCGTCGTCCTGTTGATCGATGCCACAACGGCTCGCAGCACCATCACTCCTCTTTTCGGGATTATCGGGTTGCTTGTTCTTTCATTCTGCCTGACTCCGCGGGCCATGACCTTTTGGGCGGCCGTCTATTCGGTGACCGTGGTGGCGATTTTCATGAGCCCAATGCTCTTTCATTTCCTGAATAAGGAAGCTCCTGCGGGTGATGGACTGACCCCGCTTGTGAGAAGTGCAACGTTCGTTGTTGGAGCGGTCATCTCCACTCTTTTTTGCCGGGTGCAATACCGTCTCAATCAGAGCAACACCGGGTTGATCCATATGCTGGAAGAGATTCCGTTACCTGTGATCACCTCCGATCAGGATGGGCGGATTCATTTTGCAAATAGGTCTGCTGCGTTGATCACCGGTCTGTCCGCAAAAGAATTACGCGGGATACTGTTTTTCGACCTGTTCGCCGACAAGGATCGTCAGGGTGCCACCATTGCGGATTATCTCAGAAGGTTTTCTTCGTCTCATATCGAGGAACCGATTTTTCTGAAATGTCAGGGAACGAATTATCTGGGTTCCGCCCGAATGATAGATACCTCAAGCCCAAGGCTGCTCATGATCGTTCTCAGTAGAGATAATGCCGCCGGTTTCGTCCCACCCAACACCTAAAAAGCCATTGCAATTTCCAGTGGTTCCATCCCGTTCCGCAGAGCGTCTTCTCCTCGTCGACGGGCATTACTATCTCTACCGCTCATTTTTCGCGATCAGGGGACTGACGAATTCCAAGGGCGAGCCGACCAATGCAATCTACGGGTTTGTGAAGGCGTTACGCCGCATGATCTCCGATCTGAAGCCTGACTACGCGGCGGTCGTCTGGGATGCGGGACTGCCAGAGCGCCGTACCCAACTCCAGCCTGAGTACAAGCAGCATCGAGACGAGATGCCCGATGATCTGGAGGTCCAACAAGACCCGATTCAGGAGATCGTTCCGCTTGTGGGCGCGGCGAGCATCTTTCTTGAGAACCATGAAGCCGATGACCTGATTGCCTCCTACGTGATTGATGCGAGGAAGAGTGGTATAGAGTGCGTTATTGCAACCAATGATAAGGACATCCTGCAGATGGTGGGAGAGGGGGTATCTGTTTACTCAACGGCCAAGAACGATGTGGGCGAGGGGAATGGTGGTTTCAAATTACTGGGAATCGCGGAGGTCCGTGAGAAGTGGGGGGTCGATCCCCATCTCATTGCCGATGTCCTCGCTCTGACAGGTGATGCCGCCGACAACATCCCGGGTGTTCCCGGTGTCGGTGGCAAGACCGCAGCCAAATGGATCACCCAGTATGGTTCTCTGGAGCGGATCCTCTCGGGCGAGGGGGTGGACCCAAAGGTGATCGAGAAGATCTCCTCATCCCTCCCCCAGATCGAAAGCAACCGACAGATGGTGGCCCTCGATCTTGACCTACCTCTGCCCCTGCCTATCAGTGCCATGAGGCTCTCCCCCGACTATCCAGCCTTGATTGCCGAACTCAAGCGCTGCAATTTTCGTTCCCTGACTGCAGAAGTGGAAAGGGAGGCAGCGAAATTTGGAGCTGGTAGATCGGAGCTAGAATCTAGCCCAGAGAAGAGCGAAAGGGTGATTGATGCCAAACTCCCAAACTCCCAACTTCCAACCCAAGGGGAGCTTTTCTCATGAGGGCCTCGCTTGCTCTAGGAGCCGGTCGCGGCCCGAGGCTTGCCGTTTTGGAATCGGTGAAGAGGTTTCCTGGGGGGATCAGTGTCACTGATCTCTCTGAAGAACTCGGGATGAGTTACATGGGGGTAAAGGCTCACTGCATTGCACTTGAAAAATCGGGGCATCTGGAGACCCGACGAGGGATTTCCAGCAAAGGGCGCCCGAAGCTGAACTATCGGCTTACCGAGGCCGGGGAGGACCTGTTCCGTGGTGCCGGAAACGATCTGACTCTGGCGATTCTAGGCGAGGCTGCCGGTCTCTTTGGACCAGCGGCTCCGCAAAAGCTTCTGATGATGTATTTTCGCACTGAAGGCGCCCGCTATGCGGCATTAATCCGGGGTGATAATCTGGCGGACAAGATCGCCAGCTTTGCGAGGATTCGTGATTCCGAGGGGCGTATCTGCAGTCTGATCTCCGGTTCGCCTGCCGAGATCCACGAGTGCCACGATTCCTTGGCAGACTTGCGGCGGGCCTATCCAGGGATCGATGCCATGGAGGAGGCGATGTTTTCCGAGGCTCTTGGAATCAATGTCCGCAGGGAGAGACGGGACGGCAGGACGATTTTTTTGATCGGCTAAAGGGAGCTCATCTTTCCGGAAGGTGCTCCAAGCAGTATTCGGAGCCGTCAGACGTCACCCGGAACTCAAGGTCGGGATTTTTCAGTTCAGTCCTTCCGCATGTCGTGCAACGGTGTAGGGGTTCCTCTGTGAGGACAGACTTGTTTAAGGTTGCACGCAGGGGGGCTCTTGAGCGCCCAAGTCGCGCAAAGCCGATCTTACCCGCAAGTTCGGTTCCAAAAAACAGAAGGTAGTTCAGCAGAGCGGCGCCAAGCGTCGCCGCCGCGACCAGAGGCTGGCCCAAAACAGCCAAGATCATGATGATCGCACTGATGCCAGCCAGCCAGGCAATGCGTACCGGAAGGATGAAAAAGACGAGTACCTTGAAGCCGGGATAGAGGGTTGCAAAGGCAAGGAGCAGGGAGAGGTTGAGGAAAGTATTGGCCCTTCCGACAGTTCCGCCTCCCCCCTGAAGACCAAAGAAGAAATTCACCATCGTGCAGAGCACGACACCTGTCAGATAGAACATTGTCAGTCTCGGGGCGCCCATTCCCGCCTCCAGTCCATCTCCAAGATAGAGTAGGAAGAGCAGGGCAAAGAAGATCCAAAATGGGTTGAGTGTTTCCGGAATGAAGATCCAGGTGATGAGTCGCCAAATCTGACCTTCGAGGATGAGGCGGGGATCAAGCTCGAGAACCGAGAGATAGCCGGGCGCCATCAGGTGGAGGATGAAGACCAAGGCATTCAGCAGGGCCACGTAGCGGATGAGAGCTGGGACGGCCAAGCGTTCCTGAAGGTTCTGGATGAAGCGCCCCTTGTTCGATGCCATTTCTAGATCATGACACTTTGGTGTCTTTGTGAACATCCGGAAGATCCCCAGCTTTCCACAATTGCTGCGGATTGTGTCGAAAGAGACACAATCATTTTGGTGGCAAGTCCCTCGGATGGAGGTACCTTTTTCCTATGGCCTCTCCGGAGGAAATACCAAATATCGAACCCTTTCCCCTGTCTCCTCGATTCAGGAGAGAGGAGGAATCATCGCAATTGCCTGGTGCTCCGTCCGTTCCGCCGATTCAGCCTGTCCGTTCGTTCACCCCTTTGTCGCGGGCCAAGGTGGAGTTCTGGCATCAGGGAGAGCAACCAAGCCAAGTAGAAAAGATTGCCAAGGCCCCACGCTATGATCATGCCCGTCGTGCCGATCAGATGGGTCTGTTGATGGCGGTATTTGCCGCCTTGGTCATCGTGCTTGTGGTCGTTGCGCTGTATCTGAATAACAAGAAGTATTCTTTCCAGTCAGGATCAGCGCCGAAAAGCAGAACTCCGGTGGTTGATTTTTATCAGGGTAACCAGGCATTTGCTAAAAAAGTGAAGGAGGAGAGAGAGGGCCCGTCCGCCGCAGATATTCCCGTTCAGGGTGCAAACGAGGATTTCGAAATCTCGCTTCAGGCCCAGATGGCGAGCATGAATGCTAAGTTGGAAAAAATGCGCTCCCAGAAGCTTCTCGAGGAACCTCCCATACCCGTGCCTGAAAAGGGTGCTCGTCCTGTTCCCGTAATCGGTGTGCGACCTACGGAAATCCAGAAATTCAATTCACCCCTGGAGTTTAACGGGATGCTGCCAAAGCCTCTTCAGGAGGCCAAGTAAGGCAGGATGCCTTGTGGGTATGACTGGAGATTTTTCCGATCTAGAGGTCTTGGCATGAACTCAGCCTGCCGTCGTTAGTCCTGTTTGAACTTGGAATGTCCCTCTTTCTTGATCGGGTTAATCAGGACCGACATCGACTGAGCTTTGGAATAGTCTCCTGCCTTCACGGCCTGCTCCACCTCATCAAAAGCAGCCTTGAGCTTTTCGAGTTCTGATCTGTAGTCAGCCAGAAAAGCAGCGCGCCCGGCTTCTGGAATGGTTTTGGTCTTAAGTGGATCCAGCGCCTCGGCGTCCGTGGCGGCTTTCTTGAGCGATTCGAGCAGGGCGATGTTCTCCTGCTGCTTGGCTGGATCCACGAGTTGCTGGGAAAGCTGCCTGGTCCCACGGGCGAGGATCTTCATCTGTCCATCCAGCGGAGTTTCGTCGTCGGCTTGGACGACGTGCGTGAAAGAAAGAATCGCGAGGGCGATGAGGAGAAGGGGATGATTCATAGTTGGAAATTCAAAGTGATCTTATCGGTGGGTGCAGGCAATCTCATTCAGAAGAGACGATACCGAGAAGGAGTGCTGTCTGGTTATGCGACGACGATGTTCACGAGTCGTCCGGGGACGACGATCACCTTTTTAACCTCTTTGCCATCGAGGTGAGGCTTGAGTGATTCCT
>RFPR01000010.1 GCA_009928265.1 Pseudomonadota bacterium
AGCTCCTCATCGAGAGGGCTGTCCGAGGCATGATTCCTCACAACCGCCTCGGCCGTTCCATCTACGGCAAGCTCAAGGTCTACGCCGGCGCCGAACATCCTCACGCCGGCCAGAATCCCCAGCCTGCCAAGTAATTTTACGCTTTATCATCATGGCCACACCCAAAACCGCCACTACCGGACGCCGCAAGACGGCGGTCGCCCGCATCCAGATCACCCAGGGCTCCGGCAAGATCCGTGTCAACGGCAAGAACTTCGACGAGTACTTCACCACTACGTCGATGCAGAATACGGTCCTCAAGCCGCTTGAGGCCCTGAACGTTTCCAAGAACTACGATGTCGAGGCCAAGACCTCTGGCGGCGGACTTCAGGGACAGGCCGGGGCGCTCAGCCTGGCCATCGCCCGTGCGCTCAATGAATTCAACGAGGCGGATCGCCCCACCCTCAAGTTGGGCGGCCTCCTCACCCGTGATCCTCGCATGCGTGAGCGCAAGAAGCCAGGTCGTCCAGGCGCCCGCAAGCGCTTCCAGTTCTCCAAGCGCTGATCAATTCGTTCCACGGATTTACTCCGTGGACAGAGACCTCTCCTCGAAGAGCTTCCCTCATGGGAAGCTCTTCTTCTTTTCCGGACGGATTGCCGGTTTTTTCTAATGAAGCGGCTTTATCAAATCTCACAACTGATCAAAGTCGCATGGGCGGAAGCAGTTCGTTCGCTGCGCATAAACCTGATTCCCGGACTTCTGCTGCAGGGTGTGATGATTGCCATCGCGACGGCCTACTTCTGGAGCACCTCCATTCACCAGACCCTTCTTCAACTCGGTTCCATCAAGGAGCACTGGGGGCTTCTTTTCTCGTTTATCGGGACATCCACAGCCTCCTCCTTTCTGCCGGAACTGCTACGACCGCTCCTTCCTAAATCTGCACGCCCTGCCCGGGGGCCATCTCTCACTTCCCGATTGCTCTTCGCAATTCCTTTTTGGGGGATAGTCGGAATGCAGGTGGATCTCTTCTACCGCCTCCAGCTCCTGATATTCGGGCCCTCCGACAGACTCTCGGTCATCATGGCTAAGGTTCTCGTCGACGCGTTCCTCTACTGCCCTCTGCTTGCAATCCCCGAGGCGGTCTGCGTGTTCCTATGGCGTGACCATTGCTTCACCCACCACGGTTTCCGTGGCTGGACACCCCTGCGCTTTTATGCGCTGAAAATCTTTCCCGTGCTGATGACCAACTGGATGGTATGGATTCCCGTGGTGAGCGTCATCTACTCCCTCCCCGCGGCACTCGGCATCCCGCTGTTCATCATCGCCCAAGCTTTTTGGGTTATGGTCTTCACCACGCTTTCAGGCAAGGGGGAAGCGATCCAAGAAGTTTGAGGGGATTGCTTTCAGCCCTGCGAAACAGTTAACTCGCAAATTACATAATATGGAACCCACCTTTCTCCAGATCCTCTTCCTAGGAATCGTTCAGGGAGCAGCAGAACTCCTCCCCGTTTCCAGCTCCGCCCACGTCATAGTTGCCGAGAAACTCCTCGGACTAGATCCATCTTCACCCTCGATGACTTTCCTGCTGGTCATGCTCCACACCGGGACAATGGTCGCCGTGATCCTTTATTTCTGGAACGCATGGAAACGCACCTTTTTTTCCAATGCGGAGAGCTTCCGCAGGATGATCCTCCACGTAGGATCGGCCACAGTCATGACACTGCTGGTCGGTTTTTCACTGAAGCTTCTGATCGAGAAGGTCATTCTTCGCGGCACCAGTCATGATGAAATGGAAGACCTCTTCGGGCACCTCCCATTGGTGGGAAGCGCTCTTCTGGCGGCAGGACTTCTGATTCTTGCAGCCGGATATCTGCGGGGAAAAAACGGCCAGAAGGAACTCACTCTTCCATCCAGTCTCTGGATCGGCGCCTCTCAGGGAATCTGTCTTCCCTTTCGAGGTCTCTCACGCTCGGGTACGACCATCTCGGCGGGCATGCTGCTAGGACTCTCCCGCCAACGTGTCGAGGAGTTTAGCTTTGCCCTGGCCGTGGTCATCACACCTCCAGCGATTGCCAAAGAACTGCTCCGCCTTCTTAAATCCGATGCTCCCAGCGCCTCCCCAGCCCACTTAGTTCATATGCTTGCACCGGGACTAATCGGGATGCTCGGGGCCTTCTTTGCCGGCCTACTGGCCTTGAAGCTTCTGTCACGCTGGCTGGAGAAAGGTCACTGGGCTTGGTTCGGCTGGTATTGCGTCGGCTTTGCCGGATTTGTTTTCTTTCTCGCCTCCCGGGGGCTCTGACGTCTAATGACTCACTCTATGAAGACCCTTCTACGCCTATCCCTTCTTTCCGTCATCCTCTTTGCAACCGGATGTGCCTCTCAGTCCAAGGTTACCCTGCTGACCGCCGCAGGATTCCGCACCGTTGTTCCGAACACCCCGGCCCAGATCGCCCAACTCAAATCGATGCCCCAATACAAAGTAATACCAGTCGTGAAGAAGGGTAAAACCGCTTTTCTTTACGCAGACGCTGCTTCCAATGTGCTCTTGATCGGAAATCAGAAACAGTACACCCAGTTCCAGCAATACAACCTTCAGTACAAGATTCAGCAGGATAAGGAAGCTACGGCCGCCCTGAACGCGGACGCCAATGCCGAGTGGAGCGCTTGGGGCGGGCTGGATGGACCGTTCTGGGGCCCCTGTTTCTACTAAGCCCAAGCATTTCGAAGCATTATCCTCATGAAGCCCTTTTCGCTGATTCCCCTCGCCTGCCTTCTCATCGCTGGTTGCTCCAATATCGGCGAGAAACGAACCGAACTCTCGGCGGCCGGTTTCCGCACGATTCCCGCGACGACATCCGCGCAATTGGCGAAGCTCGTTGCACTGAAATCATCCAAGGTGGTTCCTGTCACGGGAAAACAAGGAACGATTTATGTCTTCGCAGACCATCAGAAGAAAGCCCTGATGGTGGGAAGCCCTGCCCAGTATCAGAAGTACCGTGCAATCAAGCTGCATCAGCAAAAGATCGACGAGCAGTTGCTTGACGCCCAAGTCAACATGGACAATGCGGACTGGTCAGCCTGGGGTCCCTACTCAAGCTGGGGATGGTCGGTTGCATCGGATCCTCTTTAATTGAGTCTTGGCTTATCCCCAGTCAACAGGATGCCCTCATCGGGGAAGTTCTTGGATCTGGCTTCTTCCCGCCAGTCTGTTAGTTTTCCTAGTCACCGGACTCCTTGAGCATTGCATGGG
Source organism: Pseudomonadota bacterium (assembly GCA_009928265.1). Lineage (GTDB taxonomy): Bacteria > Verrucomicrobiota > Verrucomicrobiia > Chthoniobacterales > UBA6821 > UBA6821. The sequence continues at coordinate 3,234 of RFPR01000010.1, forward strand.
GCGGTTGCTTTTCGGCCCAGATGGGAAACCAGGGTTCTGGGAAGGGACCATCTGGAGCAGCGAGTGTTCCCAGCGGTTTCTCGACCCCTATTCGCTCAGTCACCTTGCCCACGGACTGATCTTCTATTTTCTTCTTTGGTCGAACGCCAATCGACTTTCCCTGTCGATCCCGATCCGCTATCTGATCGCCGTTGCCGCGGAGGCTGCCTGGGAGCTTCTGGAAAACTCGCCTCTCATCATCGACCGCTACCGTGAGGCCACGATATCGTTGGGCTATTGCGGCGACAGCATCCTCAACTCCTTGAGCGATCTTCTCATGATGTCTCTCGGCTTTATCCTAGCCTGGAAGATACGTCCCTGGATCAGCCTTTCACTACTGTTCGCAATGGAGTCCGCATGCGCGCTGGCATACCGGGACAACCTGACCCTGAACGTGATCATGCTCATTCACCCGGTTGATGCCATTAAGTCATGGCAGATGGGCGGGCATTAAGCAGGAAAAGCCCCTGAAGGGCGTCCCCTACTCGCTGGGGTAATAGCGGGTGATCTTGGTGCCCTGTAGGCCAAGTCCCCCCATCAATCCCTTCTGCCCCCAGATGAAGGCAGCGATTCCATGCTGCAAGGAAGTAGACGAAATACTTCCCGCAAAACCTTGGTCCCCCATGACGAGCCCCGGAGCCGAACCGATATCAAAGCCGTCGCTTTTCTTCAGATACTTCAGTGAGTCCTCATCCATGAAGAGCAGGGCATAAGATAGCTTCTGAATACCGGCCTGAATGCCGTATCCGGCGGAGGTCATGTTGTAGTATCCGGCCACCTGACCGTTCTTGAACAACACACCGTCCCCGCGTTGCGCCGCAACCATGAATCCCGCCTTGATGACTTCCGGAAAAACAAGGACAGCAACCGCCTTTTCCCCAAGGGCCTGCGCCTTGGAGTTTTGATTATAAAGATGATGCAATGCCTTGACGGAAAGACGCTCGAGCTTCTCGGCTGAGTGGGCGGATGCCTTGCCGGCGGAGACTAGTGCGTAGGCAGTCATCAGAAAGGCAATCAGGGTGTTTTTCATGTGTTCTCTGGGTTGTTTGATAAAGTTTGGAAGGTGTCTTTCAGCGGCGCAACCGCTCCTGAACAGAGGCATTATTATTGATCAGATCCAGAATACGCTGACCCGGGAGAGGCTTGGTCGAGAGACAGTCAAGATTTCCGTCGCGACCGATCACGGCTACGGAAAATCGACCCGTCACATCATAGGAAGAGGCAACGGCGCTGGGATTGTTAACGGTAAGAAATGGAACATTAGAGGGGATGACACCCCCTTCGCTGGTGAAAGCCGCGAAACAGATAATCCCATCAGCCGCCAAGCGCTCATATCGGCCACGCAGTTCGGAAATCTGCCTTCGAAACGCCCTATCCTTGGGCGATGGGGCAATCAGAAGGAGCACCGGCTTTCCTTTGAGCGAGGAGAGTGTGATTGTACGTCCTTCGGCAGTCCCACCGGAAAACGCTGGTGCCCCGCTGATGACAGCCGAACTCTTCTTTTCCGCCGTCGCAGCAAGGACGGAAGAAGCCGCCAGCACCAACACCATTCCAGCGGTAGCGAAATTGGGCATCGAGGTCGTCATCCGTAATCAGGAAAACAGCGAACCGTTCAGACCGTCATGAGTTCCGCTTCTTTCACGGAGACATGCTTGTCGATGGATTCGACCTGCTTGTCGGTCAGTTTCTGGATCTCCTTCTCGGAGCGCTCCAGTTCGTCTTCGGTGATTTTCCCATCCTTCTGAAGTTTCTTGGCCCCATCCATGGCCTCACGACGGCAGGCTCGGACACGAACCCGGGATTCCTCCGCGAGTTTGTTCACGGTGCGAACCAGATCCTTGCGGCGCTCCTCGGAGAGCTCGGGTATGCGAAGGCGGATCAGTTTGCCGTCTACGGCGGGATTGATACCGATCTTGCTCTCCTGGATGGCCTTCTCAATGTCTTGCACAGTGGAGGCATCGAAAGGCTGGATCACCAGCAGGCGCGGCTCGGGCGCGGTGATCATGGCAAGCTGCTTGAGCTTCATGCTGCTTCCGTAGGCGGTGACATCGATGTTCTCGACAAGGGCCGGGGAGGCCTTTCCGGTCCGGATGGCGTTGAATTCATGCATCATGAAATCGACCGCTTTCTCCATGCCGGCTTCGGCATCAAATAGAACTTCTTCTGCGCTCATGGTAGTGGTTGGTAAAGGGGTTGCGGTTGAGGGGTTTTAGAGAGCGGGTTTGTCATCGCGGACGAGCGTTCCGACTTTTTCCCCGCGGACTGCACGGAGAATATTGGCGGGGTCGGACATGTCAAAGACGATGATCGGCATGGCGTTATCCATGCAGAGCGAGAAAGCGGTGGAGTCCATCACCTCGAGACGGCGAGAGAGAGCATCCGAATAGGTTAGAGTCTCGAACCGCTTCGCGTCAGGATTCTTTTTCGGATCGCTGTCATAGATGCCGTCCACCTTGGTCGCCTTAAGGATCACCTCGGCACCGATCTCGTTGGCACGGAGCGCGGCGGTGGTGTCGGTGGAAAAGAAGGGATTGCCTGTGCCTGCCACGAAAATGACGATGCGACCATTCTCAAGATGCCGAATCGCCTTCCGCACAATAAAGGGCTCGGCGACATTGTTCATCTGGATGGCGGTCTGGACCCGCGTGGCGTGGCCGAGATCCTCCAGTGCACTCATCAGGGCCATTCCATTGATCACGGTGGCCAGCATCCCCATGTAATCCGCGGTGGCGCGGTTCATTCCCCGATGACTGGCCGCAAGCCCACGCCAGATATTGCCCCCTCCCACCACGACGGCCACCTCGATCCCCATGGAGCGGACCTCGGCGATGGAGGCTGCGACAGCCCTCACGATCTGAGGGGAAACACTGTCACTACTCCCTTTTTCCTTCAGGGCCTCCCCGCTGATTTTCAGGACGATGCGGCTGTATTTCGGGGCTTGGGAAAGGGTCTCAGACATGAGTGATGATGAAATCCGAGGAACCGCCTAAGGCAAAGCCAAATCACGATGCCCCATGCCTCTCGACAAGGAGAGCATGCCCCCGGGCAAAAGCGCCGGAATGCATCCTACCCCCACCCTCGGGTTGCACGCTCCCAAGAAGGAGCCCCCCCTCGCCGCACGCCACGAGAACCCCACGCGAATCAATTCTCAGGATTGATCCGGGCTTTCCTGAGACTTGTCGGGCGACAATGGCCGAATGAACCTTGATCAGGATGACGGAGCCGTCCTCAAGAATCAGATTGGCCGCCGTTCCCGGGCGCGGTTGGAGGGAACGAATCTTTCGCTCCAACTCCTCGGCCGGCCGACTCCAATCGAGCTGCGTGTCGGCCCTCAGAATTTTCCCCGTCACGGTAGCTTGGGACTCATCCTGGATATAACGCGGCGCCTCTCCTGAAGCGAGCAGTCGCAAGGCCTCCTCCAAGGCAACTGGAGAGATCAAAGACAGCCTCTCCGACAGACTTCCCGCCGTCTCGCGACGACCGATCGGAATACGTTTGTCCAAGATTACATCCCCCGTGTCGAGCCCCTCGGCCATATGCATGATTGAGACACCACTCTCCCGATCCCCGGAGGCAATGGCGGATTGAATGGGTGACGCGCCCCGATGACGTGGTAGCAGCGAGGCATGGATGTTCAGGCAAGCCAGTGAAGGGACCTCCAGCAAAGCCTTTGGAAGAATCCTCCCGTACGCCATCGTCACCATTACCTGCGGTGCAAGCTCCTGGAACCAGTCCAGCACCCCGGGATCTCTGGGTGACTCCGGTTGCAGCAACGGAGTCTCTGACGACAACCGGATCAGCTCCTCCTTGATCGCGGGAGCCTTGAGCTCGCGGCGACGTCCAGCAGGCCGATCAGGCTGGCTGAGCACTCCAACCAGTTCATGTTTTTCAAGCAGGTAACGTAGGGACGGAATCCCAATGTCCCCAGTACCAGCAAAAACAACCTTCATCCGGATCAGCGGGAAAATCGCGGGACAAGGGATCCCTTGGTCAGGCGCGCGGCGGAACAATCCATCATCAACTCACCGGCAGTCACCTCGCGATGACCGAGTGAGGAGGAACAGCCGGTGCAAAGATAATCATAGATCTCCTTATCGGGCAGGACCAGAAGCAGGGACTCCCTCACCGGCATCGCTTTGGCGCACTTGGAGCAGTAAAGCGAGGAAGCGCGAAAGCTCTCGAACTGGCTCATGGTTGCATGGGGGGCTGGCCCGACACGGCCTTTTGCGCTCAGGCCGGAACCTCTTCGAGAAGTCCCTTGATAATTTCGTTGAGAACCCGGACTGGAGTCATGGTGGCATCAATGTCATGACGGCGTGCCGAGGAGTAGTGTGCAAGCACCGGCTTGGACTCCGAATCGTAGGTGGCGAGACGGCTGCGGATCACCTCCTCGTTGGCATCATCCAGTCGATTGTCGCGCAGAGCCCTCTTCTTGAGACGAGCGACTAGTTTGTCTCGGTCGGGGCAGGAAAGGTGGTAAACGCGCCGCACATCGATGAGCTCCTCCATGAGGACGGCCTGGGCCACGTTGCGGGGAATACCGTCGAGGATCAGATAATCACGCTCAGGCTTGAACTTTCCCGATTCGGCGGTCTTGCGGACCGATTCATGCCAGAGCTGCACGGTCATCTCGTCAGGGACAAGCAAACCCTTGCTGGAGTATTCGAGAAAAGCCGCCCCGAGTTCGCTGGTGGGGTCAAGAGACCGGAAGACATCCCCGCAGGCGCAGTGATAAAAACCGGGAATCTTGCCGAGGATCTTGCCTTGGGTGCCTTTGCCGCTGCCGGGAGCGCCGAAAATGAGAATGGTTCGGTAACGTGACATTTATCCAATTTAGGGGAGACGCCCCGCAAAATCAACGGCAAGGAACAAGGGTCCGTTGACAGTGATGGTCCTGATGAGGGATAGTGCCTCCCCTCCAATCGCCCATGCCGGCCAACGACGAATACGTGATCGAGATCCTGAAGGATGTCGGCCTGATCAACCAAGAGCAGGTCGATCACGTTGCCGCTCAGACAGGGGGCCTCCACATGGTCGATAGCATGGTCAGGGAAGGGATCGTCAGCGCTGAAGACGTTGCCCGGACCCTCGCCTCGCAGAACGGGATGGATTTCGTTGATCTCTCGTTGGTCACTCCGATCCCGGAACTGGTGGATCTCCTCACCCCCGAGACGGCCAGACGCTACAGGACGGTTCCTGTTTCTGAACACGACGGTTCAGTCGTTATGGCGATCGCCGACCCGATGGATTTCGAGGCCTTTGACAGCATCGGCTTCCTTCTCAAGCGCCCCGTGGAATTTGTCTGTGCGATTCCTGCTCAGATCGAGGAAAAGCTTAACCGCCTCTACCCTCTCGGTCTTGAGGAACTCACTAAGGGCGGATCGGAGATTGAGGTTGAGGAGGATACCGGAGGGGATGACGACGCACCGATCATTCGGATGGTTTCCAATCTTTTGATCGAGGCACAGAACAACAGGGCGAGCGACATCCACATCGAACCTCTGGAAAAACGCCTCCGCGTCCGTTTCCGTATCGACGGAAACCTCCAGGAGGTGCAGAGCCCTCCGAAAAAACTCCAGGCAGCCATCATCAGCCGACTCAAGATCATGACCGGCACGATGAGCATCGCGGAGAAGCGCGTCCCCCAGGACGGCCGTATCCAGATGAAGATGGGGGAAAAGGTCGTCGATCTCCGCGTCAATTCCATCCCGACCGTCCACGGGGAAAGCATCGTCATGCGCGTGCTCGACAAATCCTCCCTCATGCTGGGCCTTCCGGAGCTTGGATTCCTGAGCGACGACCAGGCCCTTTTCGAGCGTCTTGTCCAGCTTCCCGACGGCATTATCCTGGTCACGGGACCGACCGGATCCGGAAAGACGACCACTCTTTACGCCTGCCTGAACTACATGAACAAGCCCGACCGGAAAATCATTACGGTCGAGGAACCGGTCGAATACCAGATGACCGGCATCAACCAGGTCCAAGTCAACTCGGAGATTGGCATGACCTTCCCAGCCGCGTTGCGCGCCATGCTCCGTCAGGCTCCCAATATCGTCATGCTGGGAGAAATCCGCGATGAGGAGACCGCTTCCATCGCGATCAACGCGTCCCTCACCGGTCACCTGGTGCTCTCGACACTCCACACCAACGACGCACCGGGAGCGATCGCCCGTCTTGTCGACATCGGGGTGCAGCCCTTCCTAGTCTCCAGCGCAGTGCGAGCCGTGATGGCCCAGCGACTCGTCCGCAAGCTCTGCGGCAACTGCAAACAAACCGGGGAACTCTCGGAATACGAGATGCAGGCACTTTCGTTAGACGCCGCCCAGGTGGCCCGCGCCACCCCGATGAAGGCCGTGGGTTGCGATAAATGCAAGGGCAAGGGATACCGGGGCCGCATGGGAATCTTTGAGATTTTCGTCGCCGACGACGAGATGCGCCAGATGATCAACCGGAGCGCCACGACCATCCAACTCCGTCACCGGTGCCGCGAACTCGGGATGAGAACCCTCCGTGAGGACGGCATCCGCAAGGTGCTTGCCGGGATGACCACGGCCGATGAGGTGATTTCCTCCACCATGGGAGACAGCCACTGACACCATGAATCCGCATCAGGTCATCGAGGTCTTCAGGCGTTCCGGAACGGTGAGCGAACTCACCGCCGAGGAACTCCTCACCGAGGCGGTCAACTCCGGACGTTCGATCGACGACATCATGGTCGAGCAGGGAATCGTGACGGAGGAGGCATTCGCCCAGACGCTGGCGATGGATCTGGGAGTGGAGGCTGTCGATCTCTCCTCCTTCGAGCCCCTCCCCGCGCTGCTTCATCTCGTCCCCTCGGGCATGGCTCGTCTCAACGAGGTCATTCCCGTCACGGCCTCCGGCAACGTCCTTACGGTGGCACTCGGCAACCCCCTCGACACCCAGGCCCTTGACGACCTCCGCTACTCGCTCAACCGCGAGATCGTTCAGGTGGTGGCCCCCCGTCATCAGATCGAGAAACTGATCTCCGAACACTACGGCAGCGAGGAGACCTCCATGGAGGATGTCCTCAAGCAACTTGGGGAAGCTGAAGTCACGGCCATCGATAACGCAGAGGAGGAATTCAACGCTGCTGCTGCTGCTGCGGAAGCCAATGCCACGCCGATCATCCGCTACGTCGACCTGATCTTGGACCGCGCCGTTCAGGCCCAAGCCAGTGATATTCACTTCGAACCCTTCGAGAAGGAATTCAAGATCCGATACCGCGTCGACGGTGCGCTCTACGAGATGGAGCCTCCTCCACGGCATCTGGCGCTTCCGGTGACCTCCCGCATCAAGGTCATGTCCAACCTGAACATCGCCGAGCGACGAGTTCCCCAGGATGGCCGAATCCAGCGCCAGATCGGCGACAAGGTCGTCGACCTCCGTGTCTCCACGCTTCCCACACAGTTCGGCGAGAGCGTTGTGCTCCGCGTGCTCGACCGCAGCGCCGTGAAACTCGATCTGGAAGCCCTCCAGATGCCGCCGGAAATCCACGAGTACATTCTGGAGACCATCGAGAAGCCCAACGGCATCTTCATCGTCACCGGTCCGACCGGATCCGGAAAGACCACGACCCTTTACGCCTGCCTCAACAAGATCAACACGATCGATTCCAAGCTCCTCACCGCCGAGGATCCCGTGGAGTACGAGATTGACGGCATCATGCAGGTTCCCGTCAACGAGGGCATCGGCCTGACATTCGCCAAGGTACTCAGGGCCTTCCTCCGTCAGGATCCCGACCGCATCATGATCGGGGAAACACGTGACCTCGAGACGGCGACCATCGCCATCCAGGCATCGCTGACCGGTCACTTGGTCTTCACCACGCTCCACACCAACGACTCCACGGGCGCCGTTTCGCGACTTGTCGATATGGGGGTAGAACCCTTCATGATCTCGGCCTCCCTGGAAGGAGTGCTCGCCCAGCGACTCGTGAGGCGCATCTGCAGCCGATGCAAGACTCCCTACGAACCCGATGAGGCCGTTCTTGGAAGGCTCGGCCTGACCCCCCATGACATCGGCGACAAGACCTTCTTCTACGGCAAGGGCTGCGCCGAATGTAACAACACCGGATACAAGGGACGAAAGGGCCTCTACGAACTCCTCAAGGTCACCGACCCCATCAGGACGCTGATCAATGAAAAGGCTCCCAACGTGGTCCTCCGCCAGAAAGCGATGGAACTCGGCATGAGCACTTTGAGAGCAGACGGACTGAGGTGCATCTTCGACGGTATCACGACCATCGAGGAAGTCCTCAAATACACCTGAGGCGTAGACCTAAAGCGGAGCTTTTTTTTCCGGAGAAACCCGGAAATTCACGCGGGAAGGGATCCCCCGACTCAGTTTGAGGGAAGGGTCGTGGAGGCAGGAGCTGCAGACGTGGCGTCAGAGGACTTTGCAGGAGCTACAGGGGCGACCACCGGAGAGACGGAGGTATTAGTCTTCACAGGACGCTCTCCATGAACGGGAGGCACCCACAGGCTTTGAGCGATCAGGTCCTTCTTGATCGGGGCGATCAGACTATATCCAGCCTTGCCATTGGGGAGCATCGGAGTCCCCCAGCGATCCCTACAGACTACCTGGGTCGAGGGAATCTTTTCACCCGCCAAGGTATGGTTGTTGATCACTTGGGGCTGTGGAAGCTCGAGCGTTCCAAGAAAGGAGGAACCACCGGCAATAAGAAGTTTGGGAAGAAGGCTCAGGAAAAGCATGACGGGGGATAGACTGAAATTATGGTCGGATGGCGTCCTAACGACAAGTCTGTCCAACGATCCTGCTCAATCCCACTTAGGATCGGATGAATTACTTGCCCGGATAATTCCAAAACCAGGAGAGCCCATGACCGATCGAGGAGATCAATCTCGACGGAAGAGGCCTTCCGTCTTTTGGGCTGGGACTGGGCGATGGCTTTGGAGCGGGAGTGGGGCAAGTCTTGACCGCCTCCTGGGCCAGACCGAGAGGTATGTCGGTAGTCAGGGCCAGTTCCCTGGCATCGGGAAAAGGTGGCTTCGCATCGTTGGAGACATGAAGAATGATCGGTTTGGTGAAGATGGTCTCCATACCGAGCGAAACGCGGATGGGTGGAATTTCGTAATCACCCAGGGCTTTGGCGATAAGCCTGAATCGCAACAACCAAACATCCTTACCGCTCTCGGTAAGATGCTGCGGTTTCCAGAACCTCTTGATTTCCAATCCCACGGGACATTCGGGCAGAGCGTAAACAGGCGATTGGGCATTCCTGACGGTGATCAGCAACTCGAGCTGCTGACCGGGTTTTGAAACCCTGTGGGAAATCGTGGCGGTAGCCACCGCTCCTCTACCCTGCGATGCGGCCAAAGTCCCTGACAAAGATCCGATCAGAGCACAGAACAGGAACAATTTCTTGAAAACCATGGGTAGTAAAATCCGGCAAGCCTCAACACATCTCAAGGACAGCTAGATCACGATTTCGCCATGATGGGAGCCCAACATCACCAAGATCCGAAAAGATCGCCCTGAATCTCGTCTCCAGGTTTGGGCTCAGGAGCAGGCTTGGGCTTGCGAACCTTTTTTTTGGGTGGTTCGAATGTTTGCTTCCATTGTTTCTGGACATCCTTGATGACCACATTGGCCCTTTTGTAGCGCTCCTTCTTGCGATTCATTGCAATCGAGGGGGTCAAGCGGAGTACCTTCCGTGCTCGTTCGACCCGGGCCTCGGTGAGAGCCCCGCGAAGACGCCAATGCCCTCCCTTGGTCGTGTAGACACCGATGATCTTGCCAGCCTCGGCATAACGTCGAAGTTGCCTGTCTGATATCCCCAAACGGGAAGCCAGCTCTTTGAAAGTGGACATTGCCATGTCTGCCCAAAAAAAATCCAATTCTCTCCTTAAATCAAGAAAAAGCTAAATCAAACCGGTCATCAGGTGTCCGGATTGGATGGATTAATTCTTCCCGGAGCGAATTTTTTGAAGCAATTCACGATTCAAGGGCAATTCCCGACAGAGGGACTCGATTGCCCCCAAGGAAGAGGAACTCAAATGATGCTCCATGCCCTCCACATCACGCTCCACCTCGGACTCGGAAATACCCAGCAATCTCAGGAACTCGGTCAGAATACGGTGGCGATCGCTCACAGCTCTGGCAATGGCTCTCCCCTCCTCTGTCAGGATCAGGCCACGGTATCGCTCATGCTTGACGAACCCTTCGGCATCAAGCCTCTTGACCATGTTGGTCACACTCGCCTGGGAGATCCCAAGACTCAGCGCGATATCGACCACTCGGGCATAGCCCTTGGAATCAATCAGTTCCTGGATTCGTTCGAGATAGTCCTCGACGGCCGAAGATGACCTTTTTCCTGATTTGATCATGAAGGATTGGAGGGCTTTTGGGGCTTTTCCAGAAAGGAATTGATTCAGAATCTATAGTCTCATATAAAGAAATTAGCCAAGGCTAATTTTTATGGAGACACCGCATCATCCCAGCCTGCCAGAGGTTCATCGCTCCATTGATCTTCCTGCCCAGCCTTCGTTCTGGCGCAAACTGATCGCCTTTGCCGGCCCCGGATACCTTGTTGCGGTCGGTTACATGGATCCAGGAAACTGGGCGACCGATCTGGCGGGCGGGTCACGCTTTAACTACGCGCTCCTGTCCGTGATCCTGCTCTCAAGCCTCATGGCTATGTTCCTGCAGCGACTTTCGCTCAAACTTGGAATCGTCACCGGACATGACCTAGCACAAAGCTGCAGACTTCACTATGGAAAGGCGGCTGCAGTTCCTCTCTGGATCGCCGCGGAAATCGCCATTGCAGCATGCGATCTAGCGGAAGTAATCGGGTCGGCGGTCGCGATCAATCTCCTCTTTCACCTTCCGCTTCTCGCGGGTGTCATGATTACAACGCTTGACGTACTTTTCCTGCTGATGCTCCAGCAGCGGGGCTTCCGATATATCGAGGCGCTGGTGATTATCCTGATCGGGACCATCGCGGCCTGTTTCGGCTTGGAGATCCTTTTTTCCAAACCCGAACTCGCCGGAGTGCTTGCCGGTTTCATCCCCTCACCATCGGTGGTAACTGATCCGGCCAAGCTCTTCATCGCCATCGGCATCCTTGGAGCCACCGTGATGCCTCACAACCTTTACCTGCATTCCTCCATCGTGCAGACAAGACGCTATCCGCTCGACATACTTGGCAAGAGGGAAGCCGTTCGCTACGCGACCATCGACTCCAACATCGCCCTGACCATTGCGATGGCCATCAATGCCGCGATCTTGATTCTCTCGGCGGCCACCTTTCATCGCGCTGGACGCACCGATGTCGCGGAAATTCAGGAGGCCTACCATCTTCTTACACCGATGCTTGGAGTCGGCGGGGCCAGCACGCTCTTTGCCCTTGCGCTTCTGGCAGCTGGTCAGAACAGCACCTTTACGGGCACTCTTGCCGGCCAGATCGTCATGGAAGGATTCGTCAACATCAGGATCCCCGCATGGTCACGGCGTCTACTGACCAGACTCATCGCCATCATTCCGGCCGTCATTGTGATCTCCATGGCCGGCGAAGGTGCGACGACGCGCCTCCTGCTTCTGAGCCAAGTCATCCTCAGCATGCAGTTGAGCTTCGCGGTGATCCCTTTGGTACACTTCACCGGAAGCCGACGGATCATGGGTGAATTTGTCGATCCCGCGTGGATCCGTCTTTCAGGCTGGATCATGGCTGCGCTGATCGCCGGACTCAATCTCTGGCTCCTTATCCTGCAATTCCGTACAGGATTCTAAGACCATGGACATGATTGGCCACGAACTGCTTGCAAGCGGGTCTGGACAGCGACTGGAACGCTGGTGCGGGCGGGTGATCCTTCGTCCCGAAACAGCCGCACTCTGGCCCTGGCCGCAAGGGGTAAAAATCCCTGAATGGGATGGAATCTATCATGGTCATTCCGCCGCCGGGGGACATTGGGAATGGAGAAATCCTCTCCCCGATGGCAGTGCCGTTCGCTACGGAAATCTTTCCTATCTGGTAAAGCCGACAGCCTCCAAGCACCTCGGACTTTTCCCCGAGCAAAGCGCAAATTGGGATTGGATCTCCGGGATGATCTCGAATGCTCCCAGTGCACAACCCAGCAAAATCCTGAATCTCTTTGGCTACACCGGCGGGTCGACGCTGGCAGCTGCCACAGCGGGAGCGGCGGTAACCCATGTCGATGCCTCCAAGGCAATGGTCTCCTGGTGCTCCGAAAATGCACACCTCTCGGATCTGGAAAAGGCGCCTATCAGGTACATCGTCGAGGATTCCTTGAGCTTTCTACAGCGGGAGATCCGCCGGGGTAAACGTTACGACGCCGTCATCATGGATCCCCCCTCCTACGGGCGGGGCAAGAGGGGTGAACTCTGGAAACTCTCGGAGCACCTCCCCTCCCTCCTCGAGGCAATACTCACCGTTCTCTCGGAAAGCCCCCTTTTCATCCTCCTCAATACTTACAGTGACGAACTCGATTCCGAGGCAGGATCCCTTCTGGAGACGATGACCCAAAGCCTTTCGGGATCCGTGGAAACCCTGCCCCTTGGCCTGACCGGAACCCTCGACGGCAAATTTCTCCCCTTGGGATGGGCTCACCGCTGGGCTCCTTGATTAAGTGGAAAAGCGAAGCCCTTCTTGCCAATAGGGTGGCATCTGCGATCCTTGGATGGAGTACTCCACCATTGATCCCAATCCCATGACCGATTCCAAAAACCCAGCCGCCGAAAAACTAGAAAGCAGCCAGGCACATGCCAAGAAAGCCTTGGAGACCGCTGCCAGTGCCGCACGCGAAGCCTATGGAACAGGCCGAGAGGAACTTCGAGCAGCCGCCACGGACCTGAAGGACGCCGCCCGATCCACCTATGCGGACCTTTCCAAAACTGCTAAGGCAAAGTACGGGGAACTCTCCGGACAGGCTCGCGAGCAATACGGCGACCTTGCAGACCGCGCAGGCGAGGCCGTTGCCGAATACCGCGATCAGATCGAGGATCTCGCCGATCAGGCCGAGGATTACGTGCGGGATAACCCCTTCCGCGCCGTCGGAATCACCTTTGCCGCGGGACTCGTCCTCGGCCTCCTGCTCCGTCGCCGCTAGTCGCGGGCCATCGTCCGATCATGAACCCGCAGGACCTTCCCGGAGGAATTCCCTCCAGGATTACCGGCCTCGCCGCCGGCCTCCTGCGTCATGGTCTGACGCTTGGAGCCCTTGCGGCCGCCGAAGGACGACTCCTTCTGCGCCAAAGCCTCGCAACGCTGTTGCTGGCCGTTGCCATGACCATGGCCGCCATCATCGCCTACGTGGCCCTGATCGGGGCCGTTGTTGCATTGCTTGCGACCCAGTTCTCCTGGGGATGGCCAGTCTCGCTGGCCGCAGCAGGCTTGATTCACTTGGCCCTGCTGGGGATCCTCTTTTCCATCCTGCGGAACAAATCCCTGCCTCGCCCCTTCGAGGGGACCTCTACGGAATTGCGCAAAGATCTCGAGAGCCTCTCACGCTTCGGTAACGGCACCCGTCCATGACCACCCAGTCCGAACTGATCCGGCTTCAGCAGTCCGTTCGCGAAAGCCGCATCGACCTTTCCCGCGAGTACTCGGGACTGGTCCACGAACTCGATTTCCGGCGCCGTTTTACCGAATCCGTAAAACGCCACCCTCTCGGCTGGATCGGTGGAGCCGTTTCCGCTGGACTCCTTGCCACTCTCTTCGGAACTGGCGGCCGCAAAAAAAACTCCACTCCATCCGTTGCGACGGAAAGCATCGCCGCCTCCACTCTTGGAAAGGCGGGATGGATAGCCGGAGCATTGGAAGTCGGAAAGATCCTCTTTCCCGTGGTGAAGCCGATCCTGATGCCCTTGATCACCGATCTCTTGGGCAACATCACACGCTCAGGCCTTGCCAAGAGAGGGCGGCTCCCTTAGGGATTTCGCCCTTCCCGATTTCCGATGAGCGAGCACCCCCTTCCCGCACACGTCGACGACTACCTGAATCTCGGGAAGCAAGCCGATGCTTCTGACATCCACCTGAGCGTCTCGAGTCCTCCGACCTGCAGACGCTACGGCACCCTCCTGCCGATGTGGGAGAATGCCCCTCTTCTCACCGCGGAGGACACGGAAAAACTCGTGCGGGGATTCCTCGATGAATCCCAGTTGGCCCGTTTGGAGAGTCAGGGTGACGTCGACTTCGCCTACACCAACTCCACGGGACGTTATCGAACGAGCGTGGTGCGCCAGCGCCTTGGTTACGATCTCGCATTCCGCATCATCTCGAGCAACCTCCGTACACTCGACGAACTGGGGATGCCGCCCCAACTGAAGCTCCTGACCCAGTATCATAACGGCCTCGTGCTGGTCACCGGACCGATGGGAAGTGGAAAGACGACGACGCTCGCCGCCCTTGTTCAGGAGATTAATCTCCATCGTAGCGACCACATCATCACCCTCGAGGAGCCGATCGAGTACATCATCCCCTCCGCCGGATGCCAGGTCACCCAGCGGGAGGTTCATACCCACACAAAATCCTTTGCCGCCGCTCTGCGTGGCGCCCTCCGTGAGGATCCCGACATCATCATGGTCGGTGAGATGCGTGACCTGGAGACCATCCAGTTGGCAATCTCGGCCTCCGAGACCGGCCACTTGGTCCTAGGCACCCTGCACACCAGCAATGCCCCCCGCACGCTCGACCGCCTACTCGATGTCTTCCCAAGCGACCAGCGCGACCAGATCCGCATCATGGTCAGTGAGTCACTCCGCGGCATCGTCAGCCAGCAATTGATCCCCCGAGCAGATGGCAACGGTCGCGCCGTGGCCATGGAGATCATGCTGAACTCTCCGGCTATCGCAAACGTGATCCGCGAGGCCAAAACCTTCATGCTTCCCGGCATCATCCAGACAGGCAAAAAAGCAGGCATGGTCCTGATGGATGAATCCGTGGCCGAACTCTATCGCCAAGGCGTAATCACCGCCGAGGAGGCCCTGTATCGCGCCGAGAACAAGGCCGAGATGAGAAACGTCTGCGGAATCTGATACCCCCAAGAAACCATGGCCTACATCGACGCATTCTTTCAGGCGCTTGTGGAATACGGCGCCTCGGACCTACATCTCTCCGAGGGACAACCCCCCAAGATCCGCCGCCACGGTGAGATCGTACCAATCCGTGAGGAACCCCTCACTCGGGATGAAATGAGCTACATGCTCAGCGAGATCTGCACCCCGCAGAAATGGCAGAAATACGAGGAATGCGGTGATCTCGACTTCGCTTACCAGATGGACGAGAACAGCCGTTTCCGCTGCAACTACCTGAAGCAGGCACATGGTTACGGGGCTGTCTTCCGCATCATTCCGACAAAGATCCTCACGCTCGAGCAACTCAACGTCCCCGAGGTTATCAAGGAATTTGGAGACATGCGCGGCGGCATTGTTCTGGTGACCGGACCCACCGGCTCGGGCAAGAGCACGACGCTGGCAGCGCTCATCGACTATATCAACACGAACTACGGCCGCCACATCGTCACAATCGAAGAGCCTATCGAGTTTGTGCATCGAAACAAAAAGAGCATCATTACCCAGCGCGAGGTGCCCGAACATGCCCCGAACTTCGCGGCGGGTCTCAAGGCCGCACTGCGCGAGGATGCCGACATCGTGCTCGTCGGCGAGATGCGCGATCTCGAGACCATCTCCCTAGCCCTCACGGCCGCAGAGACTGGTCTGCTCGTGTTCGGAACCCTCCACACCAACAATGCCCGAAAGACCGTCGACCGCATGATCGATGCCTTTCCTGCTGACCAGCAGGCACAGGTCCGCACCATGCTGGCCTCCTCCCTGCGCGGCGTGGTCGCGCAACTTCTTTTCAAGAAAGCCGACGGCAAGGGCCGCGTCGCGATCAACGAGATTTTAAAGGTGAATAATGCAGTCTCCGCGATCATCCGCGAGGGGGCGACCCAGAAACTTCAGGACGTCATCGTTGCCGGAAAGGCGGAGGGAATGCAGTTTATGGACGACGCCATCTGGGAGAGAATGCTCGACGGAACCATCTCGCCGCACGAGGCCTACATGAAGGCGATCGACAAGAACCGCTTCAAGGGAGCGCTCCCGCCCGAGGAGGCCGACCTTGCCAATGCCTCGGGAGGAGCCGCTTGACGCGGAAAAAAACCTCCCGGCCGCGGAAGGTCCTGCTGATCGACGTCAGCAATTCCTTCACCAAGGTCGCCGTGGCATCCGGTCGCAGGATCGGTCCCGTCCGGAGAATCTCCACATCGGCACTCAAAAAAACCGATTTTTCCAACATCAAGGCTGACCTTGCGGTCATCGCCTCGGTAGTGCCTCGAGTCAATACCCTCATCGCCTCGGCATTACCCTGCCCTTCCCTTTGGGTCGATCACCTAGTTCCGGGCGGCGTGGAGACCGATTATCCGAACCCCTCCTCCATTGGCGCGGACCGCCTTGCCAATGCAGCCGCGGCGGTCGAACTCGGTAAACTCCCCGCCATTGTTGTCGATTTTGGCACCGCGGTGACCTTTGACGTGATCGATGCGAAAGGGCGCTACCTCGGCGGCGTGATCGCCCCGGGCCTACCGACTGCGGCTGCAGCATTGCACGAACGAACCGCCCTTCTCCCCCTAACAAAAATCAGTGCCATCCGAAACAGCGTCGGCAAAAGCACCGCCGAGGCGATCCGTATTGGCCTTCTGCTCGGGGCGGCCGGTCTCATCAGGGAGACGGTTTCCGGGATCACCCGGGATGCCTTCCAAGGAAAGCGCCCCCATGTGTTGGCTACGGGAGGCGATGCGGAACTCGTCGACCGACTTTCACGCCAGAATAGCTCTCCCGTCATCGACAAGGTAGACCCTCTTCTGACCCTGCGGGGACTACTCGCAATCGCGGAAAAGAATCGCTGAAGCGGGAGGGGCACTTGCCCCGCTCCACTCGCCCCCGTAACCTTTGAAAATGTCGCAGACACCCTTCGTCCACCTGCATGTGCACAGCCAGTACTCGTTGCTGGATGGTGCTATCCGGATGAAGCAACTCGTCAAGCGGGCCAAGGAACTCGGGATGCCCTCCATTGCTCTCACCGACCACGGGGTGCTTTATGGGGCGGTCGAGTTCTACCAGGAGGCAGAAAAGGCCGGGATCAAGCCGATTATCGGATGCGAGGCCTACGTGGCCCCCGGTTCGATGCTTGATCGGAAATCGGCCCATGGAGGCAAGGATGCCGCCCACCACCTCACCCTGCTTGCCGCGGACGACGAAGGTTACCGCAACCTTGTTAAGATCACCACGGCCGCCCATCTCGAGGGATTCTACTACAAACCCCGCGTCGACCGGGAATTCCTCGCCGCTCATGCAAAAGGGATCATCGCACTCAGTGGATGTCTCAAAAGCGAGGTCAATACGGCCCTGACCGACGGCAAGACCGATCTCGCGCTGGATCATGCCGCCGCTTACCGGGACATCTTCGGCGCGGAGAACTTCTTTATCGAACTGGCCGACCACGGCATCGAGCAGCAGCGGCGCAACCGGTCGGGCCTCATTGGGATCGCCGATAACCTGGGTCTAGGACTCGTCGCCACCAACGACGTCCACTTCTTGGAGCGGGCCCACCATGAGGCCCACGATGTGATGATCTGCATCGGGACGGGATCAATGATCCATGACGAGAAGCGGATGCGCTACGTCCCCGAACTCTACCTCAAGAGCGGCGAGGAAATGGCAGCCCTCTTCGCCGATCGCCCTGACGCGATCAGCAATACGATTGCGATCGCCGAGCGCTGCCATGCCAAGCTGGAATTCGGAAAGTCAAAATACCCCGACTACACCCCTCCGGAGGGAAAAACCCGCGAGGGCTACCTTCAGGAACTCTGCGAAGAGGGCTTGCGCAAACGCTTCGGCGAGCGCTCCGGAACCGATTCCGAGCTCCGCCAGCGCCTCGATTTCGAGCTTTCCGTGCTTCTGAAGACCGGCTTTACGAGCTATTTCCTGATTGTCTGGGACTTCATTAATTATGCCAAATCGCGCGGCATTCCCGTCGGTCCGGGCCGCGGATCGGCCGCAGGGTCGCTCGTTGCCTACGTGCTTGGCATCACCGACCTCGATCCCCTGCGCTACGGACTCCTCTTCGAACGCTTTCTCAATCCCGACCGCATCAGCCCGCCCGATATCGACGTCGACTTCTGCCCGAACCGCCGCGGCGAGGTGATCGACTATGTCCGCGATAAATACGGCGAGAGAGCCGTCTCGCAAATCATCACCTTCGGCACACTCGGGGCAAAGAGCGTCGTGCGTGACGTTGGACGCGTTCTTGGATGGAGCTACGGCGACGCGGACCGGATCGCCAAGATGATCCCCAACGAGCTCAATATAACGCTCAACGGGAAGACCGACAAGGAGGGCAAGCACGAGCCCGGTGCTATTGAAAAGAACCCCGAACTGAAAAAGGCAGTCGAGGAGGAACCCTCCACAAGCCAACTCTGGGGATACGCCTCTCTGCTTGAGGGACTATCCCGCAACAGCGGCGTCCACGCCGCCGGCGTCGTCATCGGCGATCGTGACCTCTCGGAATACATCCCTCTTTCCCGGGCCAACGACGGCAGCATCGTGACCCAGTACGCCATGGGTCCCCTCACCGACCTGGGGCTCCTCAAGATGGACTTCCTGGGCCTGAAGAACCTGACCGTCATCGACGATGCCTCGAAGCTCATCCGCAGACACACTCCGGACTTCGACATCACAAGCATCCGGATGGACGACGAGGCCACCTTCGACCTGCTCAACCGAGGAGAGACCATTGGCATCTTCCAGCTGGAGTCAGGCGGCATGACCGCGACCGCAAAGCGTTTCCAGATCAGTCGCTTCGAGGACATCATCGCCCTCATCGCGCTCTATCGACCCGGTCCGATGCAGTTCATCGACGACTACATCGAGCGCAAACGCGGCACCAAGAAGATCGAGTACGCCCACCCCCTGCTTGAGAAGATTTGCTCCGAGACCTACGGCATCATTGTCTACCAGGAGCAGGTCCAGCAGGCCGCGAGTGCCCTTGCCGGCTACACTCTGGGACAGGCAGACCTTCTCCGCCGCGCCATGGGCAAAAAGGACATGGAGAAGATGAAGAAGGAGCGCGAGGTCTTCGTCGATGGGTGCGACCGGGTCAACAAGATCCCCGCCAAACAGGCCAACGCCATCTTCGACTTCCTTGAGAAATTCGCACAGTACGGCTTCAACAAGAGTCACAGCGCCGCCTACGGTCTTGTCTCCTACCAGACGGCTTATCTTAAGGCCAATCACCCCGTCGAGTTCATGGCGGGACTCCTCGGCAACGAGGTCAACAATACCGACAAGATCTCCGTCTTCGTTGCTGAGTGCGCCCGCATGGGGATCACGATTCTGCCACCTGACATCAACCGGAGCGCCCTCACCTTCCTCCCAGAGGAATACCCTGGCGGACGGGCTATCCGCTTCGGTCTGGCCGCCATCAAAAACGTCGGCGAAGCCGCCATGGCCTCGGCCGTTGCCGAGCGAGAAAAGAATGGTCCCTTCACCTCACTCGAGGACTTCTGCTCACGGCTTGATTCCAAGACCGTGAATAAGAAAATCCTTGAGAGCCTCGTGCGGGCTGGTGCCTTTGACTGGGATGGACGTCACCGTGCCTCGCTCGATGCCGCGATCGAGGGAGCCATCGGGGCAGCTGCCTCCGTTCAGCGCGACAGGGCAAGCGGACAGGTCTCGCTCTTCGACAGCTTCGCAGACCTCGCCCCCGCCCCGGCTAAGGAAGCAGAGGAACACCGGGTCCCGCCGTGGACACGCGCCGAGGTGCTGGCCCATGAGAAGGAACTTCTTGGCTTCTATGTTACGGGCCACCCCCTTGACGACTATCGAGGCAGCCTAGAGGCAGGATCGTATGGCACGACCGCCGAGGCCCAAGCCGTGACTGAGAAGGAAAGCCTCCGCCTCGCAGGTCTTCTGATCTCAGTGGAGAAAAAATACACTAAAAAGGACGGGCGTCCCTTCGGCGTCATGACCCTTGAGGATGACTCGGGAACTCTTGAGTTCACAGCTTGGGATGAGTCCTTCTCCAAGCACGAAGAGATCTTAAAACCAGGGGCTGTGATCTCCTGTACCATGCGCGTCACCCCCAACGAGGGCGGTGTCCGCGCCATCGGTAGCGACTTTAAGGCCCTCCAGCCCAAGGCGTCAAAAAAGCCGCTGCGACTCCGGATCGACCGCACCAAGCTGAACGAGGCTGATCTTCCCCTAATCGAAGAAACCATCCGCAAGATCCCTGGCAAGCGACGCCTGATTCTTGAGGTCGTTACGCCCTCCGGCGCGGCTTTCCCACTCCAGCTTGGCGAGGAATTCAGCTTCGGCGACGAGCAGGTTCTGCGCGGAGCCCTAGATCCCTGGCTCAAGAGAGGATGACACTCTCTTTTATTTTGCGAATCACTGGAAAAAACCGCGATCACGGATGACTTTGAATACCACAAGCAGTCCCACCGCCAAGAGCCAGAATCTCCAGTTCATCCAGAAAGGACGAGTATCGGGAATCGCGATCTGAAGAACCCCTTGGGCGATGGGGTTACTATCTCCCCAGACACTCACTCGAACGGAATGTATCCCGGGAAAGACCTCTTTCAGAGCAAGAGTCACATGATCCGGGGCCTCGATGGTTCGGAAACCGGTGATCTCATTTTCATCCGGTTTGATGAGAGTTCCCCCATCGGTGCTTTGGACAGTATTTCTATTCTCAATGCCCTGACTGAATTTCTCGATGGACGATCTCTCGGGAACTATTTCATGCAGAGTGACCTTTTTTTGACCGGGGATCGGTAAATAGAAAATCTCCAACGACTTCTTTCCCGAAAGACCGGACCGAATTCGGTAAGAAAGCTCCTCAATGGGAGGTACAACAACGGAATCCTTCTCAAGTGGTTCGACTTCCCTGACAATAGGTATCGGCGGTTGCGGCTCCAACGGCGACGGACTGGCGTTGGCCTTGGGATGAGCCTCTACGACGTTGAGATGCCAGGTCAGTAGCGAGGACTGGTTCTCCCCATCA
>RFPR01000091.1 GCA_009928265.1 Pseudomonadota bacterium
GAAGGTAGCCCAGGGCGACGCATCCGGTTGTTGTTGGAAGTGCGGCCACACTGGTCAATTTCCCGAGTTCGCTTCCCTCAGAGGAGAGGATCTTCATTCCCTCGCGTAACCCATCACCTCGGAAGCCGTGCAGCAGACGATTCACTCGGCCGATGCTTTTGAGTCGTGAGATGACCTCCTGGCCCGGGTAGCAACCGCGGTCGTAATCGATCGCGGTACGGTCGAGTCCCGCCTCCGGGGGTAGGATTTCAGGACCGATTTCACGTCCCCATGCGGGAATACCCCGCTCGATGCGCAGGATCTCAACCAAAGAGGGATCCAATAATTCAACCGTTGCATCCATGGATTCGGGTGGAAGATCACAGCCAGTCACTGCGAGACGACTCAAAGAAATGCCGACGGAAGATTTCTTTGCCTTCTCCAGAGCATCGCCAAAGAGGTGAATCCTCTCTGGCCAGGATTCCTCTGTGATCACCACGTCATCGGCCACAAGGTAGCGTTCCAGCCGTTCCCTCAGGAACTCGCCGACCTCCGCATCGGATTCGACGATGAGGTCACTGCCTTCACGATGGATCAAGAGGAGGGCGCACAGTTTTCCCTTCGGCGTAAGAATGCAGGCTGGGAGTGCCTCATGATCACCCAGACGCTTGAGATCTCGGGTGGTCTGGCCGTTGAGATAACGGAATGCATCACCCCCCGAGAGTCGCAGACGGATGCCGGGCGTTACCCGGAAGACACCGCCCTCAAGCCGAGTCCTCTCCAGTTCTGCGGAATCAAGAGCCATACTCAGGCAACCGCCTAGGATCGATCGGCTTTGGGCGCGAACAGTCCAAAGAGTCCTTTTTTCTTAGGAGCCGAACCGTCATCCCCGGAGACCGCGACGGACTTATCCTGTTTTTCGGACACAGGCTTTGAAACAACGGGCTCCTTCACCGAACCGGGATAGGCGTAGTGACGGGCCAGCGACGCAAAATCATCCTGAGCCCAGCCTGCTTGGATGGCACCGAGCAGCGCACCGGCCGTGGCGGAGGTTGCAGGCAGATCGATCCCCTTGCCCTCGACGGAGTGAAGGGCAATCTGCAGGTCCTTGAGCATATTCCTCACGGAGAAGCGCGTCTCAAAGTCACCCGAGAGCATGAGCGGAAGTTTGGCAGCGATGACGCCGGAGTTGGCGGCGTTGTATTCGAGGGCTTCGCGGAGGCGCTCCAACGGAACCCCTCCGCGGTGCAGAAGGGCAAGCGCCTCGGCCAGCACCTCGACCTGCGAGGCGCTGATCATGTTCGTCGCGACCTTCACATAGGTGGCAGCCCCGACGGGACCCATGTGGAGGATCGCCTTAGCCGAGGCCTCGAGCACGGGACAGGCCCGTTCCAGCACGGACTCAACGCCGCCAACGTAGTAGACGATCTGACCCTCGCCGGCCACATCGCGGCTTCCGGTGAACGGGGCATCCAAAAAAGCCGCGCCGCGCTCGGCCACCAGACGCGCCGCCTCCAGGGTCTCGGCTGGACTGACTGTCGCATGATTCATCACGACATGGGACTCGCCGAGCGAGTTTCCCATCGAGGCGATCACCTCGAGCAGGGCGGGCCCGTCCGAGACGAAGATCTGCAGGAAGTCGGCCGATTCGGCGACTTCGCGGGCGGAGGAGAGAAAGCTCGGCTCAGGCCTCGGGGAGCGGCTCCAGACAGAGACCGGGTGGCCGGAGCGCCGAAGCGCAGCCGCCACCCTGCTGCCAATGATTCCCAGTCCGATGACCCCGACGGATGTCCTGGACGTCTTCTCCATCGGGGACGTGAGGCGCGGGGCGCCTTACTTCGCCGGAGCGGCAGCCGCGGCGGTGGGAGCGGGAAGGTTCGTTTCGATCTTTGCCGACTGACGGAGCTCCTGCATGATCCCCTTGAAGATCTCCCGGCGCTTCTGGGCCTGGAGGAACTGGAGAATCTGGGGCTTGGCCTCGGCGAAGGTTGCGGTACCGGCAGGCTTTTTGTCGGTGACCTTGATGACATGATAGCCGAACTTGGTCTTCACCGGAGTGGCGCTGACGGAGCCCACCTTCTGGGCGAAGGCGGCATTGGCAAACTCGGGGACCATCTTCTCCTTGGGGAAGTAGCCGAGATCACCACCACGCTGGGCGGCGCCAGGCTCCTCGGAAAGTTCGCCGGCGAGCTTACCGAAGTCCTCACCCTTGTTGGCGCGGACGATCGCGGCCTTGGCCTTGTTCTCGGCGGCCTTCAGCTGTTCCGGGGTGGCTCCCTCCGGCGTACGGATAAGAATGTGGCTGGCACGAACGAGGTCCGGGTTGGCGAACTCCTTGGTGTTGGCATCATAGAACTTCTTAGCATCGTCGTCGGTCACGGTGTCCTTGCCCTGGACCTGAGACTGCATCCACTTGCTCTGGCGGATCGACTTGGTGAGGTTCGACGTGAATTTCTCGGCGGTGAGACCGGCCTTCTTCATCTCATCCTGGAAGACCTGCTCGGAAGGGAACTGGGACTTGATCTTGGCGAGTTGGGCATCGATTTCAGCCTGCTCGACCTTGATGCCGGCTGAGGCCTTGTCGACGAGCTTTTCCATAATCATGCCGTCGAGGATCTGGCGGTAGCCCTGCAGCTTCTGGTCCGAGGTAAGAGTGGTGGTATTGGCACCGCTAGCGGTGAGGGCCTCGCCGAAGTTTTTCTCCAGGTCTGCCTTGGAAATCTTCTCGCCGTTGACGACGGCGACTGGATCCTTCAGAGGGACGGTAGTGGAGGAGGACTGGGCGCGGCAGAGAGTTGCCGAGAGGATGAGGGTGAGGACGGTAAGGAAACGATGGCTCATGGAATGTAGTGTGAAACCTCTACTTTGCACGGGTGAGGGACTCTTGCCAGCGGATTTTCTCCATTCTGAATGGATCACCCCCAAACGACTTAGCTTCGGGGTTTACTTTACCCTGCGAGGGGGTATTCTCCACTCCCTTGCTCACGTGGCGAAACTGGCAGACGCGTACGTCTCAGAAGCGTATGGGGAAACCCATGGAGGTTCGATTCCTCTCGTGAGCACTCTTCCTTTCCCCCAAGCCCGCCCGGACTTTAACGGCCGCCACTGACAGATGGAGATCAGCAAAGAACATCCCGACTCCGTCCGAGGGCTTTTTGCCTCCATCGCCGGACGATACCAGACGGTCAACCATGTCTTGAGCGGGGGTCTCGATTGGTACTGGCGGGCGGTTGCGGTGCGCCTCATGCGCCCCTGGAAGCCGGGTCTTGTGCTGGATGTTGCCACCGGCAGTGGAGACCTCGCCTCGGCGATCGGGAAACATTTCCCGGGATCCCGCGTGGTCGGGGCCGATTTCTGCCGACCGATGCTGGAAGTCGCCAGACGAAGGGGATTGCCCGAACTCGTTGAGGCGGATGGGCTGAAACTCCCCTTTCCCGACGGCACTTTCGACGCGGTGACCGTTGCCTTCGGCTTGCGGAATATGGCTTCCTGGGAGGGAGGACTGAAGGAAATGGCCCGAGTTCTGAAGCCGGGAGGCCATCTGTTAGTCCTCGACTTCTCCCTGCCAACGCTCCCCGTCATCCGGCCGCTCTACCGGTTCTACCTTCACCAGATCTTGCCGATCGTCGCGGGAATCGCGACCGGGCGAATGGATGCCTACGAATACCTCGGTGGCTCCATTGAGAGGTTCCCTTCGGGGGAAACCATGACTTCCCTGATAGGGCACTGCGGCTTCAAGGAAGCCACTTCAACACCCCTCTCTCTCGGAACGGTTTCAATTTATAGCGCCACGAAAGCGGGCTGATCCCAAAATTAGAAGGGGGTGCTTTCGCACCCCCTTCCTTCAGTTCCTTCGCGGCTTGATGCCTCAACGACGCGCGATGAAACCAACCACTTGAACAAAGTGTCTTAGAACTTCCAGTTAATGCCTCCGGAGATCGCCTGGCTGAAGATCTTCTGATCTCCATTGATCAGGTTGGCAACCGCATAGGCACTGATGCTCTTGCTGAAGACCAGATTGCCACCGATCCCGGCAATGAACTGGTCGCGACCAGGGTTCATCGTCTGGAAGTTGTAGTTCTGGCCAAGGATCTGCGAACCAACGTTGTAGTTGTTCTGCATGAACTCATGCTGCCAGGCAAAGCTGCCGTAGGGCTGGAGGATCACCGACTGGGTCAGATTGATGTCGTAGTGAGCCTGGCCACCAAGGGTGCCGAGGACGCTAGCGGCGTTCTGGGAATTAATGTTTTGGTTGAGAATGCCGGCGTTCTTCTCCGAAACACTACCGAGTTGGAGGTAGGTGTACTGGAGGCTGCTCATAGGACCGAAGGTAAGCTTGCCAGCCTTGAACTCATATCCCGTGCCGAGCATGGTGTCGAACTCACCACCCGCAGTAGTACCATTCGCCTGCGCGCTGTAACCGGGGAGATTGTATCCGTGGGTGACATTGGCCGAGTTGTAGGCACCACCGATGATACCGTCCGTGTACCATCCGCCTTTGCGGAATTCACTGAAGAGACCATAGCGAAGGCTGTTGATGGTAGCCGCACTGTTGCCACCGTTAATGGTGTTGTAGCTGACGCGTGTGCCTTGATAGCCGATGTAGGGTCCAAAGCTCAGATCCTTGGTGATCTCGCGGCTGGCACCGATCTGAACACCACCACCGTAGGTATTATAGCCAGGGAGATTATTGATGCTTTGGGCCTGTGACCAGATGCCATTACCATCTACGAAGGTGACCCACTTCTGCTCGGGCTCGACCACAGGGGCGACGACCTTCTTACCTTGGAGGGAGGCGCTATTACCATCGCCTTGGCCATCGCTCACACGAGGATCATTGGCCATTCCGGCGCGAACCGCCCAAAGACGCTGCTGGATCTGAGTGTTCTGGATGTTAGCGCTGTTGAACAGGATGGTTGGCAACTCGGTGTAGAGACCGGGTGTAACTTGATTGAGGAATGCTAGGGCATTATTTTCAGTTCCGTTAAGCAGAGCACTTTCTATTGCTAAAAATTGATCCAACTGAGACTGCGTGGGTATTTTAGTCCCATCAAAATAAGGGGTTAGAGCTGCATCTACGGCAAGCCCTGCATTCACAGGATTCTGGATCATATTCACTGTGAGTTGTGCCTGAGCCGACGAAATCGTCAGACCGAGAACACCAAGCAGCGCAAAGGCCGCCGGACGGAGTGTTTTGAGGTGGTTCATGGTGATGTGTTTGGTTGTTTGTTAGTTTTGTTCTGGTTTTTGTTGGTGGCTGTTCTGACTAAGATTCGAGCATTGCAAAGCCGCGGGCGATGGCCTCCCTCGCGATGATCTGCTCCGGCAACCGCATTGTGACGGAAGTATCCCGGAGCTTCCGACCCAACGGCTCCGGAATGCTGATGCGCACGAAAGAATCGTGCCTCTTCCGTGCGGATTCGGAGTTCTTGGATTGTTTGCCAATGCGTTGCACGCTGTATGTCTAGTAAATATTGCCAGACATGTCAACACAATGATTTGGTAATTTTTGATCGATCGGTGGAAATTTCACTCCGTGAAGCAAAAACCAATGGAAAAAAGCAAACCAAGAAGGGTTAAAAAGCCCTCCTCGGGGACGACGGTCGCAGTGCACCTTCCTGCGGATCTGCGTGCCCGGATTGATGCTGCTGCCATCAAGAGTGGACTCTCCAAGCAAGACTATTACCGTCTCTGTCTGGAGATCGGAATGATCTTCTGGGATGAGGCGGGCTCCGTTGCCTTCACACTCCATGACGCAGGGAAGAATCCCGAGTCCGTCGCCAAGGTCCGAGCCATCTGCTCCGACTATGGTCTCTACCTACCCGAGGAGATCACCGCCCTACGAGCGGCGGAGAAGGCGGAGTAATGCGGATCCTGACCTTTATTCCTTCAGCAATGTCTCAAGATCGCTTAACAGGCGAGGCAGAGATTCCTCGATGATTCCCCAAACGATACTGTCCTCTACAGTGTCATAGCAATGGGCCAGGATGTTCCGGAAGGAGATGATCCTACGGTAGTTAGGGATGCCCTCAATCCGTTCAGGGTCGATTTTGTACGACCGGTTCAGGGCTTCACCGATGATCTCAAAAGATCTCTCCACGGCCAAACGGGTCTTTTCGTCAGCGGAATACTGCTCCAAGGACATTCCCGCAACGAATCCTTGGATGTCGCGCCCATGTCTATCTAAGCGCGTCTTCCAGATTCTCCCGCAGTTCAGGCTTCATACACCGTGACACCCTGCTCGCGGATATTCTTTTCGAGTGAAGGACGGGTCACACTCCGGGGCGTCAGCAAATCGACTTCGGAACCCACGGCATCCTGGATCTCGTGCAAAAGATCGAAATAATGTCCGGCATATTCCGTAGGGGACAAATCCTTGAACTGGACCAGAAGATCCAGATCGCTTCCCTCGCGGGCCTCACCGCGAGCAACAGAACCAAAGACTGTGAGACTCTTGACCGGATGCCGACTGCACGGCCCAGCTAGAATCTCTTTGAGTTCGGCGAGGGACATAATTGTGCTATAATCGACGGATCGGGCCAGAGGAAGGCCGAATCACCAGAGCAGACGTCCTTTTTTTCCTGATTTCCTGATCAATCAACCAGCTTTTAACCCCGTCGCAAGGATCGTCTGAAAATTCGGGGCCTGCTGCTCACGGGCGACAACACTGACTTCGAGATCGGTGAATCCTGACTTCTCGAGCATCGCGTGGAGTTCCACACCCGAGAACCCAAGCCAGACATGGGCGTAGAGCTCCTTGGCCTGCTCGTAAGTATGGCTGGCCAAATCCAGAATCAGGATGCGCCCACCCGGCTTGAGGATCCCGAATGCACTCTCTACGGCGCGCTGAGGACGGGCCGCATGATGGAGGGCTTGGCTGAAGAGCACGAGGTCGACGCTCTCAGGCTCGATCGGCGGTTCCTCGATGTCTCCTAAACGATACTCAAGGTTCGTGAAACCGTTCTCCTGGGCGATCTTGGCGCCGTATTCGACCATCTTTTGCGAGTTATCGATGGCGATGACCCGCTTGGCCTGCTTGGCCAGGAGCTGGGAAAGAGTACCCTCACCCGCCCCCATGTCGGCGATAACAAGGGGCGGCAGAAGGCGCAGGAGTCCATGGGCGAGCGCCTGCCAAGAGCGACCAGGCACATAGGTGCGGCCAAACTTTCCGGCGAGCTTGTCAAAGTAATCAGCAGCCCGGTCGCGGCGTTTGTTCAGCACGAGCTGCAGCGCCTGCCGGTCACGCTCGGCCTCGGCCAGTTCCGCAACTGCCGCTGTGAGGGCTTGACGGAGAGGAGTCACGGCGGCGGGAACGGCGGCGTAATGGATGTTCTTCCCTACGCGGCGATCGAGGACGAGGCCTTGGCGACGCAGTTGTCCCAGACTTGCGGAAATGCGCGACTGCCCCATGCCAAGGGCCTCCTGTAACTCGGCCACGGTCAACTCCTCCTCTAGCAGCAGGGCGAGCAGACGGAGGCGCGTCGGGTCCGAAAGGGTCTTGAGCGACTGGAGAATTGACGCCATACCCATTTACATATACATATATGTTCATAAGTAAAGCTTCGGCACTATCCGCAGCCTTACCCAACCCACATCCACACCAAACCCATCCCTACCATGCCCCGCAGCTACATCTTCTCCTCCGAGTCCGTCGGCGAAGGCCATCCTGACAAGGTCTGCGATACGATTTCCGACGCCATCCTCGACGCCTGTCTGGCGCTTGACCCTTCCAGCCGCGTTGCCTGCGAGACCTACGCCAAGAGCAACATCGTGGTGGTCGGCGGCGAGATCACCGTTCCCAAGCTCGGCAACAAGTCCCTCGAATCCACGATCAACATTGGCAAGATCGTCCGCGATGCGATCCGTGAAATCGGCTACGTGAACGGCGACGACGTCTTCCACGCCGACACCGTCTTTATCAACAATATCATCACTTCCCAGAGCGCAGACATCGCGCAGGGTGTTGATGCCAAAAAGGCCGAAGGCAAGAAGACCGCCGAGCAGGGTGCAGGCGATCAAGGCCTGATGTTC
>RFPR01000092.1 GCA_009928265.1 Pseudomonadota bacterium
GCAAAGGACGGGGTGGCAAAGAACACCGAGTTGAACGAAAAAATCCGCTCACTGACCGCAAAACTTTCCGAATCGCAAAAGCAGGTTGAGGAACTCTCGCCGCTTCGAGAAAAAATCGTGGTGCTGCAGCAAGAAGCCCAAAGCCTTAAGAAAGAACAAGATTCCTCCAAGACGGCGATCGCCAGATTGGACAAGGCGGCGGGGCAGCGGGAAGCCGACCTTGCCGCGGTGTCGGAGGAGCGGGCCAAGTTGGCATCGGAGGTTCAGCGATTGGGTGAGGCCGTCAAGGAGGCTGCCAAGGTCAAGGGATTGGAATCACAGTCCGAGGAGCTCAGGAAAACCGTGTCATCCTTGCAGCAGCAGCTTGATGCCGCATCCAAGGAAGCGGAGCATTCCAAGGCTCTGCTCGCCGCTTCAGAGAAGGATGCAAAGGATGCGAAACAAAAGGCACTTTCGGTTGCATCTGCCGCCGTTGCCGACCGCGCCGTACTGGAAGAGGAGCATAAAAAGATGGAGCTGAAACTAGCGGAAGCCACCCAGCGGATCGAGGGCTTGGGAAATCAGCTTCAGTCTCTAGGGCAGTCCAAAAAGGAGGCCGAGGATCTTCGGGCGAACCTCGCTGAAAATACAACCGCCCTCCAGGAGGTCAGGGCCAAGTTGGCAGAGACTCAGAACCAAGCCTCGGCCGATCAGAGTAAGTCCCGCGATGAAATCAAGGGGCTTGAGGCATCCGTTAACAGCGCCACCAAGGAGAAGAAAGCCTGGGCCGCGGATCGGGCCGTGTTGGAAGAGGAACACAAGAAGCTGGAGACAAAACTGGTGGAAGCAACTCGGCGAATCGATGGACTTGGAAATCAGATTCAGTCTCTCGAGTCCCTCAAGAAAGAGTCCCTGAACCTGCAGGCAAAACTTGCGGAGAGCACGAAATCGCTTCAGGACGCCGATGCCAAGATTGCCAAGATCCAGCATGATTCCGCCGTTGATAAGGATGAAGCGGCACGGAAATTCGCTGCCTCCGAGTCGCTCAAGAAATTACTCGAAAGTCAGAATGCAACCCTTCAGCAACAACTCAAGGAGGCCCTCGGACAGATGGGTACCCTGATTGACAAGAAGCCCGAAACGGCTGTCATGCAGGATCAGTTGGCGAAACTGCAGCAACAACTGGCCGATAACTCCAAGAATTACGCCGATTCCCAGAAGAAGCTGGAAGAGATGGCGTCGTCTCGTCCCGAACAGGAAAAGTTTCTCAGGCAGCGTGAGCAGGAATTGG
This sequence comes from Pseudomonadota bacterium, assembly GCA_009928265.1. Lineage (GTDB taxonomy): Bacteria > Verrucomicrobiota > Verrucomicrobiia > Chthoniobacterales > UBA6821 > UBA6821. The sequence goes on from RFPR01000092.1 coordinate 1,271, forward strand.
CGACTGCTCAGTCAGAGGCTCAAAAACTCAAGGGTGACCTTGAGAATTCGAACAGGAAGATCGCGGAACTTCAGCAACAGGCCCAGCAGGGGCAGGACCGCATGAAGCAGCTTCAGGATCAGTTGGCGGATCTTTCCATCAAGGCTTCTTCAGGAGACAAGGCGTCCGAGTCCCTACAAAAAGAAGTGGAGCGTCTGAAGGTGGAGTCGGCCTCTTCAAAGGAAAAACTGGCATCGCTCAAGGGTGATTCAGAAAAGGCCAAGGAGCTTCAGCAGCTATTGACGGACAAGGAGTCCGAACTGACGCGTTTGAAAAAGAAAAAGGGAATCAAGGGTTCTGTGGCAGACGCCAAGACCGCTGATGAGAACACGGTGCTGCGCGGGATCATCCTCAAGCAGGTTAAGGAGGAGGCCAAGCGTGCCCAGGCTCGTCGCCTGATGGAGGAAGAGATGAAACGTCTCAACGTGCAATCCCAGACTCTTAGCGACCAGATAGGCGTTCTTTCCGCTCCGTCACTGGTTCTTACCCCCGAGGAGAGGGCGCTCTTCAAGGAGGGGCAGTTGGTCGTGGTCGACGATGGATCGGGGTCTCTCCAGGCCGCAGTTGCAGCTCCCTTGCCCACCCAGAATCCCTTAACCGAAACCAACTCTTCCACCAACGCTGCGGCGTCTGCCGATGCATCTGCTCAGTCAACCAACAGGGCAAAAACGCCTGAGGAGTCGGGTAAGGAGATGGCGTGGCAGGGAAAATTCAAGGAATGCCTTGCCCGCGCCAAGGACGAATTTGACAGGCAGGATTACCTTCAGGCTGAGAACTCCTTCAAGGAGGCGCTCGGGTACTCTCCTGACGATTACTTTGCGCTTTCTAATCTGGGTGTCGTCGAGTTCCAACTTGGCAAGCTAAAGGAAGCGGAGGAAGCGCTTGCCAAGGCCTCTCAGAAAAAGTCGGACAGCTCCTTTGCCCTTACCACTCTGGGTATTGTGAACTACCGTCAGGAGAGACTGGAAGAGGCCGAGAAGACGCTGAGAAAGGCCATTGCCGTCAATGATCAAGACTTCACCGCCCACAACTATCTGGGAATCGTTTTGGCCGCTTCAGGAAAAGGTAAAGCCGGAGAAAGCGAAATCATGAAGGCGATCGAGATCAACAAGAATTATGCCGACGCCCATTTCAACCTTGCTGTGATCTATGCCACGGGCAAACCGCCCTCCAAGATGATGGCCAAGAAGCATTATGCGAAGGCCTTGGAGCTCGGTGCTCCTCCCGATCCCTCGCTCGAGCGACTGGTGCAGTAAGATTTCAAGGTTTGGTTTGGAAATTCCTTTCTTCCACCCAGCCTAGTACCATTGCCCATTCCCTTTGGTTCCGCTGATCAGGGGCTTCGAAGCACCCCGGGATCGGTGCGACCTAAAGCGCTTCGCTTACAATCCGGTGGATATCGCTCAGGTCCAGAAATCCATGGATACGTTCGGTTCCCTGTCCGATTCCCGTTGCAAGGACATCACCCGCCGTGGGAATTCCCTTCGGAGTAAGATACGCGGATGGTTGGGTGAGGATTCCGGGAGGAGACTTCTTGGTCTTTCCTTCCTGCGATGACTCGACGGCGTAACCAGGACCTGTGGACCAGCAAAGGGAGGGGTATCCCAAATTGTTCAGGGCGATGACGGCTACGCCTTTGTCGTGGAGGAAGGGGTGACCGTTGAGCCTGAGTCCCCCGATGTTTTCGCGCCCGGTCACCACGATCATGGCCTTCTCGCCGGCGTAGCGCCTTGCGGTGGCCACTGCCTTGTCAAATGCCGCGATCCTGAGAAGCATTTTCTCCCCGTCGTTCGATGCGGCGGCGGCACCGATTCCGGGATCATCCACTACTAGCAGATAGCCTTTGCCGTTGAGTTGAAGGCGTCGTATCGCGATCCGGACCAGATCCGAGAGTGAGTCGGATTCCTCGGCAGTGGCGGAATCCTTGCTGGAGCGTTCCGGCAGTTGAACCGCCACGGGATTTCTTTTCCAGAAGGGAAAGGACTCCAGGTCTCCGGGTGATCGAATCAACTGAGTTTCCTTGGTGAAGGAATTGGTGGTGAGTTCCAGGTCACCGGAAAAGCCGATGGTCATGTCAAAGGGAGGATGAGCGCAGAACTGCTGCTGGATCTCCTTGAGATTTGAGGGGTCGGCTGTTTTCGCGTAAAACGCGGCGACCGACGGGGAGGAAAGCACGCCTGTGGTAATAAGGGCTGTCGAGCGACCCTTGAGGGAGGCCGTCTCCAGAAGGGAAGGGAGTTTAGCTCCCGATGCATCCACGCAGAGCTTTCCATTGGGCACTTTTCCGCCCGAGGCAATCTCCGTGGCAGCTGCCGCGGTGTCGGGAACAGAAAAGTCCGAGGAGGCGTTGCGGCAGAGCGCCGTGTTGGGGAACTCCTCCAACTGTAGTTTTGAATCGCCTCCACCTGAGTAAATCCGGGCCGCCGTCAGGCAGGCCGGATTGATGTTGTCGGCCACAAAGAGGATGACTGCAAAGGGTTTTCTGGGACCTGTCGTGAGGAGGATCAGTCCGCCCAGTGTGAGGAAGAGAAGAAGACAGGTCAGGGCAAGCAACCTGTTACGCAGTTTCATTGTCATGGAGATTTACCAATGAACTAAAGCAACCTCTCAAAGAGAAGGTTATTTCCCGAAGGGGGGGAGGTTTGTCGTTGCCCCTGCCGCCCATCGCGGATAGATACAAGAGTCGGCTTTAGCCCACTGATTGCCCTGTGGTGTAACGGTAACACATCGCCCTTTGGAGGCGAGTTTCATGGTTCGAATCCATGCGGGGCAGCCATGACCTTCTTTTAAAAGAATGGTTTTATCGGGAATTGGCCCAAAAGTTGCTTGCTCTTAAGAGCTGTCGGCGTTCCTCTGAAGGAATGGCTGGCATGGAGCTCATCGCAGGGGTCGCCCAACAGCAGGTTCTCTCTCCGCAGATGCAGCAGAGTCTGCAGTTGCTGCAGGCTCCCGTTGCGGAACTACGCCAATTGGTTGCAACCGAACTTGCGGCCAATCCGATCCTAGAGGAGGAGGTGTCGCTAGGAAAAGACTCCCTGCCAGATCAGGCCAAGGCTCACAGGGAAGAAAGGGGGTCGCTTCAGGACGAATGGAGGGAATACATGCCGCAGAGCCAATCGCAAGGGGCTACGCAAGGAGGCTCAGTTTCCTCCTGGTCCTCCGAGGACGAGGAGAGAAGGAACTTCCTTTTCGAGTCGCGGGTGGCGCGTCCCACGCTACGTGCCCTTCTTCTCGAGCAGGCGGCCGGATTGTCCCCCGCGGAGATTGGTTTGGTCGAACTCATTGCAGGAAGTCTCGACGAGGACGGCTACCTGAGGGTGCCCGTCGCAGAGCTCGCCTTTTCCGGAGGGGTTCCCGAAAAGGATCTTGAAAAGACCCTTGGCAAGGTCCGCTCCTTCGAGCCTGCCGGGGTAGCGGCCTCGGATCTTGCCGATTGCCTCCTCCTTCAACTCGAACGCCGCGGTGAGGGAAACTCTCTCGCGGCCCGCATCCTGCGACATCACCTCCCTCAGTTGGCACGCCACCGGTATGAGGAAATCGCAAAGGAAGTCCGCGTCCCCCTTTCCGATGTCTCGGCGGCGGCCCGCCATATCGCGACCCTGGAGCCTAATCCCGGCAGGCCTTTTGCCGAGGCTGACGAGCAGGGTGTTATCCCGGATCTTCTCATCATCCCAGAGGGGGAGGGGTTTGTCGTCCGACTCAACGAGGACGAGCTTCCGCGCCTCAGGATCAGTCAGGAGTACAAGGAGATGCTGGCCGGACGGGGAGAGAACGAGGAATTGCTTCTGTACCTCCGCGACAAGCTCAAGGGGGCGCGCTTCTTTCTCCGCAGTCTTGAACAGCGCCGGCAGACGTTGCTGGCCATCGGCAACGAGATCGTGGCGCGTCAGGAGGACTTCTTTCGCGAGGGGCCGCAGGCCCTTAAACCACTTATCATGGCACAGGTGGCCGAAGCGGTGGGTGTGCATGTGACGACGGTGAGCCGTGCAGTCTCCGGAAAATACGCCGAGACGCCGCAGGGTCTCTTCGAGCTAAGATATTTCTTCACCCCGGGTTTTCAGGGTGCCGACGGCTCCTCGGTGAGCAACGAGACCGTGAAGAATGCCATTCGTGACATGGTGGATGGCGAGTCCCGCCGTTCGCCGCTTAGCGATCAGGAGATCGTTGAGGTTCTCTCGGAGCGTGGGCTCAAGGTCGCACGACGCACTATTGCCAAATACCGCGAGCAACTCGGGATTCTGCCGAGCCATCTTAGAAAGTCCTGTTAGTATAGCCGACATGCCCGCACCTATCGATGAACAGCAGGTCAAGGCCCTGCTCTCCAAGGTTCCCTATCCCGGTTTTTCCCGCGACATCGTCTCCTTCGGTGTGGTTCGGGGAGTGACTCTCGGTGATGAAATCTCCGTGCAACTCGTGATCGCCACGAACGACACGGGTGTCGCTGCCGAGTTGCGCTCAAGGGTTGTGGAGGCCCTTGCTCAGCTTCCCGGCAAGCCGCTGGTCAAGGTTCTCGTCGACGTGCAGGCACCCGTCCAGTCAGGTGCACAGGGTCCCGTGAGCATCCCTGGCGTCAGGCATGTCATTGCCGTGGCGAGCGGCAAGGGAGGTGTTGGCAAATCTACTGTCTCCGCGAACCTTGCTGCTGCTCTCGCCGCGAAGGGGCTGAAGGTTGGCCTATGTGACTGCGATCTCTATGGTCCCAGCATGGCCCTGATGTTTGGCGCCACGGAACGCCCGATGGCAGACGAGGAGGGGCGGATTCTTCCGGTTGAACGGCACGGGGTAAAGCTGATGTCGATGGGCTTGCTTCTTGAGGAGGATTCTCCGGCCGTCCTGCGCGGCCCCATGGTGACGCGCTACACCCAGCAGTTTCTGCGCAATGTCCTTTGGAACGACGGAGGGGACCTGGATATCCTAATCTTGGACCTGCCTCCCGGAACGGGGGATATCCAGTTAACGATCGTCCAGACCGTGCCGCTGGCGGGCGCGGTGATCGTGACCACGCCGCAGGAGGTGGCCCTGATCGACGCACGCAAGGCCGTCTCGATGTTCGAAAAGACGAATGTCCCGATTCTAGGGATCCTGGAGAATATGTCGGGATTCGTCGCCCCGGATGGTTCGCGTCACGAAATCTTCGGAAGCGGGGGAGGGGAGAGAGAGGCCGCCAGGCTTGGTGTTCCTTTCCTCGGTGCTCTTCCACTTGATCCCGCGCTCAGGATCGCCGCCGATGCTGGCATGCCCTTGGTCCTTACGAATCAGGACTCCCCGACAGTGGTGGTGATCCGCGAGGTCGCTGCGAACTTGGCGTCCCTTGTTTGCTGAGCAAGTTTCCAGCCAAAGAAAAGGCCCCTTCTCCGAAGAGAAGGGGCCTTCCAGTTAAGAGTTTCTGAATCCGTTACAGACGGATGACTTTGGCCGAGGAGATGTCGGCGTCGGAAGTCACCTTGGCCAGCAGTGCCTCGTCCGGAGCGGAGTCAAGATTCAGCAGGGTAAGGGCCTGTCCTCCAACTTCGTTGCGGCTGAGGGACATGCTGGCAATGTTGACCTTGTTTTGGCCGAGGATGGTGCCGAGATGGCCGACGATGCCCGGGCGATCCTTGTTCTCGAGGAGCAGGATGACGCCCGAGGGCACACCCTCGACGAAGCGGCCGTTGACCGTGACGATACGAGGCTTTGACCCGTAGAGTGTTCCCGCCACGGAAGCCGTCGCGCCATCCTGGGTGATGGAGACCTCGACGAGGTCGGTGAACTCGCCCGCCTCGCTCTGACGCGTCTCGATCACCTCGAGGCCGAGGTTTGCGAGGATCGCGGGGGCATTGACGGGATTGACGTCGCCGCCGTGCGTATGGCGGAGAAACCCGGTCACGAGCGAGCGGGTGACGGCCGTCAGGTCATGCTCAACTAGTCTGCCACTGTAGCGAATCTGGAGCTTCTCAGCACGCTTCGGTGCGATCTGGGAGAGGAAGAGGCCGAGTTTGCTTCCGAGCTCGATCCAGGGGCCGAGAGTCGAGATGGTCTTGGCATCAATGTTGGGCATGTTGACCGAGTTGCGGATTTCGCCCTGCAGGAGAGTGGCGCGGACCGCCTCGGCAATCTCGATACCGACGAGTTCCTGAGCCTCGGCCGTGGACGCGCCGAGATGCGGTGTGAGGACCAAGTTGGGAACGTCGCGGTAGGGCCACTCGGCTGGGAGGGGCTCCACTTCAAAGACGTCGAGGGCGGCACCGCCGATCTGGCCGCTCTTGAGCCCTTCAGCGAGGACTTCCTCGTCGATGAGGCCGCCACGGGCGCAGTTGACGAGGCGGACACCCTTTTTGAGCAGAGGCAACTGCTTGCGGCCGATCATATGGCGGGTCTCCTCGGTGAGGGGCATGTGGACGGTGATGAAGTCGGCAAGAGGAAGAAGATCATCGACCTTCTCGACGACCTCGACCTGGAGCGACTTGGCCTTGCTTGCGGAGATGTAGGGATCGTAGGCGAGGACGCGCATGCCGAAGGCAATGGCGCGGCGGGCTACCTCCGTGCCGATGCGGCCCATGCCGAGGATGGCGATGGTCTTGCCGTGGAGCTCCACGCCCTCGAATTTTTTGCGGTCCCACTTGCCGGCCTTCATGCTGGCATCTGCCTGCGCGATGTTGCGCGAAATGGCGAGCATCAGGGAGAAGGCGTGCTCGGCGGTGGAGATTGTGTTGCCGCCGGG
>RFPR01000093.1 GCA_009928265.1 Pseudomonadota bacterium
CCCAGACAATAGGCAGAGGCAGATGATCCCTGATGTGGTGAAGAAAGGGTGTTCCGTGAACCAGGATGCCCCCGCCCACCAAAAACATTGCGGCCGTGCCCGCCACCGACAGGCCCTTCATCAGCCAGGGAGTCACCTGTAGCAGGCTTCGACCGAATGTCTGCAAGCCTCCGCCTTGTCCATTTGTGGACGGGAATCGGGAAAGGTACAGGCCAAGGTCATCGATTTTGACAATGCCAGCCACCAGACCATAGACCCCGAATGTCATCAGTAACGACACCCCGACCAGTACCAGAATCTGGCTGAGCAAGGGGCTTTCCTGTGCCATGCCAAGGGCGATGGTGACGATTTCCGCGGAAAGGATAAAATCCGTCCGGATGGCTCCCCTGATCTTCTCCCTTTCCAGCGCCGGAAGGTCGAAGGCGGGGTCCTTCGCGGCCCGGAGTATCGCGGCCTCACGCTCATCGTTGGTTTCACCATGGTGAAGAAAATTGTGAGCTAGTTTCTCGACACCTTCGTAGCAGAGATAGGCACCACCCGCCATCAGCAGGGGCGTGATCAGCCACGGAGTCACCGCGCTGATGATCAGTGCCGAGGGAACAAGGATCGCCTTGTTCAGCAGTGATCCTTTGAAGACAGCCCAGACCACGGGAAGTTCCCTGTCGGGCGAAACCCCGTTGACCTGTTTGGCATTGAGTGCCAGATCGTCACCGAGGACACCGGCGGTCTTTTGAGCGGCCACCTTGCTCAAAAAAGCCACGTCGTCCAATTGGGTGGCGATGTCATCGATGAGGGCAAGAAGACTGGTCATGCTGGGTGCAGGTAAAGTGACCTTTCCACGGCTTTTTCCAATGGAAATCCGATCACGCAATGATCCGTCGGGGAGATATTGTTTGGCTCAAGATTCGGATTTCCCCGGGAGACGATCATTTGCATAGTGTCGCGAACCGCCATTACCGCATGAAAACAAGCATCCCCCTCGCCTTCGTTCTCCTTTTTCTCACGGTATCAGCTCTTTCCGCCAAGGATCAGGGTATCGACGACGGGTCACCGACCGTTCCGGGCAAGGAACCCATGCTCTCCATGAACCTGATCGGCTTCGATGCCGTCACCGGTGATCTCAGGGCCAGACATAACCTCCGCATCCCGGCGTCCGAGGTCTCCCCCATCCATGCGCCCAAGCAAACCTACTACCTTGTCGATCCCTTCGACACCCAGAGTCCGACTTTTTTGGCAATCAGGTCCCAGGTCCCCTACTCCGTCTATGACAACTTCCTGACGAGCATCTATCAGGTCGAGGATGCGGGATCCCAGTTCCTCTATCCCTTCGACACACACCGTGCCAGGATCAGGCTCTTTCTCGATCGCGAGGAAGGACTCGGTCCCGGGGGCAGACCCGAACTCAAACGGCAACCCTTCACCTTTGATTTCAACGTGCCGACCTTCGAGGGATACGACGTCACCATGACCCCGACGCCTGACAACTCCCCCACCCTGCTCGATCTGGAAGTCACGTTGAAGCGTACTCTCCCGATCCGCTGTTACTCCGTCTTCATCGCCCTGCTGATGCTCCTGATTTCGGTCTCGGTCCTGCGCATGGCCCGGAAACGGTTCAAGAGCACGGAGGCTCCCGAGATGGGAGAGATGGCATTCTGCGCGGCCCTGCTCTTTGCATTCCCCGCCATCCGCAATGCCCAGCCCTTTGCCCCTCCCATGGGTGTGCTGAGCGACTATCTCGGCTTCTTCTGGGCGGAGTCCCTTGTCGCCATCTCACTGATCATCAAGCTCAACATTTGGCTCAGGCGTAAAAAACACGATTGATACTCCGGAAATTGGGGATGCTAAAAGAGTTAAAAGAGTTAGAACGTGGAAAGATGGGAAGGTGCGGATTAGCCACAAGATGCACAAAAGGCACAGGGGGACTGACGCTGCTGGTTATGTGGCCCAAGAAAAAGCACCGCACTCCCTTTCGAGAGGCGGGGCTTTTAGAAGTGATTTGGCCTCTGACCCTAAACCGCCAGGTTTTCGGATAAGATTTTAACCCACTGCTTTTTTTCGGCGCGGGGTTTTATTCTTTGGAGCTACAAGTGGAGCTGTGAGCTTTTCGTAGAGGGCGAAGAGGTATTCCACCCGTTCACGGTCACTTGTGAAGGGCTCCTTGCGGTAGCATTTCTCAACGGCTCGATCCAGCTCGGCATGGGCCTTGGCGAGTACCGGGGGCATGGCGATAGGATCGTAGAGATCGGCGAGCGTGCTTGTCCCTGCAGGAGGTAGAAAGAGACTGCGAGCATCAAGAACAGCCTGAGCCTCCCTCTCCACGGTAGCTTTCTGGTCTGGGGACGCCTCGGGCCACGGGTAGTTGTTGTAAACGATATCCTTGGAATAACGGTAACGACTTTCTAAGCGACCACAGAACTGAGCCACCCAAGCCATGTGCATCTCGGACATGAGGATTCCGAAGTGGAACCGTGTCGCATCTGGAAGAAAGAAGCAGCTATTGCTGACAATGTTTTCAGGTCCGAAGTAGGCAAATGGGATGTATCGACGGTTCTCGGAGGTATGACCTGGGATCAGAATGAAATCTCCCTCTGACTGTGCAATCTGTCTGAAGAGGGTTGGAAAGTTCGCGTATTCCCTTGTTGTGGCTGCGTCGCTCTCACTCCTGAAAGTTCTGACGGCCTGCACCCTCCGCTGAACTTCAGGTAATTGCCTTAGTTCCTGCGGTGAAATATCAACAAGCCACAAGCACCATCTTTTGATTCCATCCAAGACTTCCCTTGCTCCGAGGTAGGGTTTTACGAACTCAGCTGCCCCCGGCTCGTTTCTCAAGAGTTCCTCTTTCTCTTCATCTTTGAGGATAAAGTTTCCACCATCAGTGGGCTTGCTTCCATACCTGATCCCCGGCACATCGCATATTGGACTAGATCGATTTGTGATGACTGTATCACTAGTGGCGATCAAGTAAGGGGAGATGTTGGGAACCTGCTGATTGGCTATATGCCCATCTTCCCCTTTGATATCGGTGATGGTCTTAACAGCGATGTTCTCCAAGCCAAAGCCGATGATAACGCAATGAACATGAGCCATGCCCCTAGCTTCGCTTGCCCATGCAAAGGTGCGGTGGGCAAACTGAATTTTTAGGTGATACCTATTGAAGAGTTCCGCCCAAAGGATTCCGGGTTGCTCACCCTGAGAGATGGAGTTGGTTGAAACGAATGCACACCTAATTGAAGTGCCCTGAATGTACTCAGCGGCCTTCATGTACCAGTTACAGACAAAATCGAGAACGCCTGATGATTGGATGTTTTGGCAGATTCGATTTTGGTCTGCCTTCTGTTCGGCTGTCTGTAGATGATGACCAATAAAGGGAGGATTTCCGATGATATAGGAACACTCTGCGGGGGGGATGACATCACGCCAGTCAATCCGAAGGGCGTTACCGTGAACGATATTGGCGGCTTTGGTGAGAGGGAGTCTGGTGAATGACTGCCCAAAGGCGTAGCCCAACTCAACATTGGCAACATGATCCATGAGCCACATGGCCACCCGGGCGATCTGGGCGGGGAACTCCTCGATCTCGATGCCGTAGAACTGGTCGACGCTGACCTTGGTAAGATCGGCGATATCGAGAACAGCCTGTCCAGAGGGGTGAAGTTCCTTGAGTACTTCCGTTTCCAGCTTTCGAAGCTCCCGGTAAGTGATGATGAGGAAGTTGCCACAACCGCAGGCAGGGTCGAAGAACTTCAGTTTGGCGATTTTCTCATGGAATTCCTCGAGCTTCTGCTGCAGTCCACGCTCTGGACCGCTCTTGATGGCGGCAAACTCCGCACGGAGGGCGTCGAGAAAGAGGGGGCGGATGAGTTTGAGGATGTTTTCCTCACTGGTGTAGTGGGCACCAAGCGCCCGTCGCTCGGCAGGCTCCATGACCCCCTGGAAGAGTGAGCCGAAGATGGCGGGGCTGATCTTGGACCAGTCAAAATCACAGCACTTGAGGAGGGCCTCCCTCATCTTGGAATCCGTGGCGGCCAGGGCGAGCCGACCAGCGAAGAGCTGTCCGTTGACGTAGGGAAGTCCTACAAGGGCTTCATCGAGAGCCTTTTGTCTACGGGCAGTCGGAGAGTCGAGCGTCTCGAAGATCTGGGCGAGTTTGATGCCGAGATCGCTTCCGTCTTCGGAGGTGCGGTGCTGGATGATGCCCGTGAATGATTCCTGCTCGAAGACTCCGGTATCCTCTGCAAAGAGACAGAATAGCACCCGGACGAGAAATGCTTGGAGGTCATGGTCGGGGTATCCCCCGGCATTCATGGAGTCATAGAGCGCCCCTAGCTTCTCGACGGCCTCAACGTTGACCGGTGCCTCGAGGGAGGGGCGCTTGGGTTCGTACCCGCCAAGGAAGCCAAGGAGGGAAGCGTGATCGGCGAGGGTTTCGAGGGTGAACTTGTCCTCGTGTCCATTGTGGAGGTCGAAAATCTCGAACTTCTCGAAGTCGCTGGTGACCAAGTAGCGGGGACGTTCTGCTGGCTTGAGTCGCTCCATGTAGTCCTCGGCCTGCTTCTTGGCCTCGGCGAGGTTCTTTCCCCGGCTCTTGTGCTCCACGATGACCTTTCCCTTCCAGAGGACATCGATGTATCCCCAGTTCCCATCCAGTTTTTTGATCGGATACTCAAAACGGGCGACCTGTCTGCGGTTTGTCCCGTAGCACTCAAAAAGGGCATCCCAGAAGGACTTCGCCTCGGCATCTTCATCACAGGCGTCTTTCCAACGCTCTGAGAAGGCGGCAAGCCTTGCTCGGATTTCATTCATGGAAAGAGGAGTGCTCATGGGAAGAACAAACAGTGTCTGACGGATAATGCTCAGAGAGTCATGTGGCGAGTAGGGAATTCGCGTTTACAGCACCGATCAGAGCATCTTGTTGGGCTACGATGATTGCAGGCTACTGATGGCGAGCATTATCCACCCTATTATCCCCTCTCCAGATCCGGTAGCGGACTTCCACGCCCTCGGGGACATAGACGACCAGAGGCAGGCGGCTGTTGTAGCGGAGGAGTTCAGGTTCCCCGCCGAGGGTGATGAAGCGGGCGATCTTCGGCACGTTAGGATCCACGGCCATCAGGGTGCCGGCCATGGGGCCGAGGGATTTCAGGACATACCGGTCATAGCCCCAGCCCTGAATGGTCTCCGTCTCAAGCCGTCCTCCGAAGAAGTAGCGGTTCTGCGGGTCGAGCTTCACGGTTTTTCCGATGAGCAGCTGAATCTTGAGCAGATCCTCATCAGCTTGCGGAGGCAGCGTGATCACAAAGCGTCTCATCCCCTCGCATGCGGGAGGGAAGGCCTTCAGCTCGCGGGCGATGTCGACGGCCGATCCCGTGGTCAGCATGCCAGCGTGCAAGAGCACGAGAAGGAGCGCGGGCCTCAACACGTCAGTTGAAGCGGGCCAGGAGCGATCGGATCGTCACCATGAGGATGGAATCCTTGGTGGCGTCAAAGCTCTTGCGGGCGGACTCCACGGGATAAAAGAGCGGATAGGCAAGGCGGTATCCCCAGGAGGACTGATTCACGGCAAGTTGGGTGATGAGGGCCGCCTTTTCGCTTCCGTCCATATCCCTGATGTAGCGACTGCAATCGGGGTGTTCCTTGGTTCCGAAACTAGTCGGAAGTTCGACGATCAGCGGGACATGTCTGGATTCGAGGCGCTCGAGTTGATCGCGGTTCACCTGAAGGTTCCAGGCCCTGACGACGATATAGTCGACCCCCTCGGGGATCAGCGAGAGGGGCCCGTCGTAGCCAACCATATCCCCCTGCGCGTGGGCGTAAGCGATGGCCTCGGCCAGCACCTCGGGATTAATCGCCGTATCATCGGGGGAGACGTAGAGCGTCCATGCATCAGGTTGGATCCGGTTATCAATCTCCTTCATCCGGCGAATGAACAGGGTGCCCGAGGTCTCGATCCCGGCATCGATCACGATGTCGAAGCGGCATCCTTTCACCGAGGATCGCACGGCCGATCGGATCGTCGTGTAGGCCTCCGTCTCGGCGTTGCCGGGTACGGAATGATTAGGCACCCTTAGAATCCCCGTCACAAAGCTAGGTCGGAGCGAGGAAATCGTACGCCCGATGGTCACAGGCGTATCGGCGGGATCGTCGATCGCCCAAGCTCCGAGATGATAGATCCGGGCCTGGAGGATACGCTGAAAGATCGATCTGGAACTGGCCTTGAGCTCGGTAGCGGAGAGAGGCTTGTTGAACTGATCCGACTCCGGAGAGGGTGAAGCGGTTCCGGGGTTGCCCTTTCCGCCCCCCACTGCAAAGGCATGACTGCAGGAGAGAAGGCAAAGCAACGCAATGGATCGAAGCGTCATGGTCACTTTATGATCAATGAGGAACCCGGGTGTCGAGGGTTCCCCTCCGATGGCTGATCGGAGTCGGTCCGGAAAGGCGGTGCAGGAAGTCCGGCCCGGTCGTAGAGATTACCGAGAGGGAGGCTTTTCCAGTTGTAGCGGGCGGCAACGGGCTTGGGCACGGCGTCGCTGGAGAGAAGGACGGTCTCACCGTCGATCCGTGCCTCTGCGGGAAACCAGCGTCCTTCCTTGCCTCGGAGGGCAAAGCCTTTCAGTGATGAACTCACGGAAAAACCCTTGAAGCCCTTTGCCTCACCGCTTCCCGGGGCGGATCCCATGGTCAGGCCATCCTTGCCTCCCTCGAAATAGAGACGCATCCGGCTTTGCTCGATCCGTGCACTGCGGAACACAGGGCCGGTGTGGGCAAGTTCCTCGCCATAGACCATGTGGCGTGCCGTCAGGGCGAGACGTCTTCCAGCAACCAAGGGATCGAACTCGGTATCTTCGCCCGCGAGATCGATCGCCGAGGCGATGCCGGTATTGGGCAAATGGAGGGCGGAGACAATACCCTCCCTGATCCATGGCCATGCGCGGCGGGGCGCTCCATGATCTCCAAGATACGGCTCCACGGCCGAGGCATCAGGAGACCCGTTGCCAGGAGGCAAGAGTATGATGAACGGGAAGGGTCCCTGCTCCCAGATGCCCCTCCAATCCCGGATCAGATGCGCAAGGAAGAGTCGATGCCGCAGGGCATGATCCCCCTCGTCGGAGGCTCCCTGATCCCAGATCACTCCGGTAATCGCAAAAGGTGACAGAGGCTTGATCAGACTCTGGAAAAGTCGGGAAGGTGATGTGCCGGTGCCTGTTCCCGGACGATTCAGGGGTGCCAGACCAGTCAGGCCCGAGGTGCTGATCCATGCATCAATGGGTGCAGGCAACGTGGTCGTGCAGTCGATGACTCCGATCGGGATCTTTCTGGAGGCTCGGAGATCCCGCGCGAAGAAAAAGGGAATGGCGGGAAATGTCGGGGAGGTCTTTGTCGAGACCGCCACCCAGTGTGACTTTCCCGAGGAGTCGCGGACATAGAATCTCATTCCTGGATCGGAGATGGAGGCTGCACGGGAGCCGATCACGGAGTTGGACAGAGGAGCCGTCATCTCTGCCTCGCCGGCCGCGATCCAGACATCACCCGGCAGGATATCCTGGATTTCGATCCGGTTCGATCCATTGACGATCAGCTCGCACGTTTTCCCGGTGAAGGAAATCGGCCTCAGGGTCAATCTCCACGATCCCGATCCATCCGCAACCGTCCGCTCCTCACGCCCTGCGCAGGTCACAATGACCGTTTCCCCGGGGGCGGCAGTTCCCCAAACGGGAAGCGTGACCCCCTGCTGGATCACCATGTGATCCGAGAAGATGGGCGCGAGCGAAATCTCGGCCCGCAGCGAGAAAACCGAACAGGCGATGCAGAGGATGGTCGTGAACCGGCGCACGGAATGATTAAAGCCTGATGTTGCCGAGACGCCGAGAAGTTCTCGTCCCTCCATTCCTCGGCTGTCGACTGTCAACTTGGGGTGTGTCATGAATAGGAAGTGAGCGGAGTACCAGCGGA
>RFPR01000094.1 GCA_009928265.1 Pseudomonadota bacterium
AACTCGACCCCTCCGGAATGCCAGCCTCCCTCGCCCCTGCCATCACCACCAAACTCCTGAAAGAGGAGATGGGCTTTCGCGGCCTCGTCATGACCGACGACCTCGACATGGGTGCGATCCTGAACCACTACGGATTCGACGAGATGATCCGTCTCGGACTCGCCGCAGGGAACGACCTCCTGATGATTTGCCACCGGACGGAACTCGCTGAACAGGCCGCCAAGGTGCTGGAAACATGCCCCGCAGACCAACTCGAACGCGCCTCTGCCTCGATCGCTGCATTCAAGGCCAAGCTTGCTTCCCCCACTCCATTCAGTGAAGAGGCCTTTCGGAAACTCGACCAAGGAGTCTGGGATCTTCGCGTTGCCACGCTCGGCGCTGAGCAGGCGGCCCAACGCAGTCCCGAGGACGGCAAGCGTTCCCCGGTTGAAACGTACTAAGGCAGGGACAACCGTAGCATGTCCGAACGGAATCCAGTCCATGCCGTGCGGATGATTCTGCTAGTGGCCCTGATGGCCCTGCTTCCCGGATGCGCCACCGAATATCATGACTTTGCCCGGACTGCAGTGATGACTGGCGCGGGTGGAGAAAAGACCACACTCCATGGCATCGATCTCTGGACAGCGGGACTCCCTCCCCGAAAATTCGAAGTCATCGGACTGATCACCGATAACCGCCCCTGCGGTATGATTGCGATGTGCACGAGACACTACCAGATCGCTTCGCTCGCCAAGCGACGCGGAGGTGATGCGCTGATCCTGAAATTCGATCGTTCAGGAATGCGTTGGCGGGCTCCAGTAAGCTCACCTCAGAGCGACTCCGGAACAGATCTGATGACCACCCCCATTAAACAGGAAGTCAGCAAATATTTCCTCATCCGTTATTTCTGACCGGCCTTTTCTCAGATTTGTCTTAGCTCGTTTGATCAGGCCGTAATCACGGCAGCGGTCAAAGGAAACAGGCTCGGGGAAATGAATTCGCACTCCCTCCATGAGGGCCTAACTGTCTCAGGCTCCTCCTCCGGAATGCCATAGATCAGGGAATCATTATTCCGATAGGGGATGCCATATGCCTCAAGCATCATGCACATCTCGTCGAGACACCGGTGGCGAAATCCTCCGGCGATTTCAGGAATGCAGCCGTCCAATGACTTCAACCAGGGAACCATCCCCCCCTCAAAGAGATACGGCATAGCGACCGCCCCTGAGAGCATCTCATTCCAAGCGTCGGGGGAGCAGTCCCAGAAGCCCTCAAAGTCCTCGTGCGAGGAGGCCACGATCCGCTCCAGAATGGGTCTCGGGATCCTGGAACTATCCTCAACCCCCTCCTTCCCATCCACCATGAGGTGCCGAAGGATCATGGTGGCCACCGTCCGTTCACGTCCGGAGCGAAAGAGATGGGAAACCCAGCCGAAGTTCTTACGGATCAATTTCAAATGCCCCACCGGAAACCCCTGTTGCACGCACCAGGAGATCAGACGCTCCTGCGAATCCCCAAGTTCCTCACCTTCCAGAGAGAGGATGTCATTGTAGATGAAATGAACCTCTTCGCCGTCCCGGACAGCCTTCATGATACGCTCCCTCAACGGATCGAGCAGATGAGCAAACGCCTCCTCATAGGCGGGTTGGAAATCGATACAGAGGAGCATTAGGGAAAAAACGGGGTGCGCGGGCCGGAGACTCTAGCCGAAGAATGGAGCACGTCATGCAGTAAATGACGTTTTGCGGAAGAAAATGACCCCGGCGGGAATCGAACCCACATCAAAGGTTTAGGAAACCTCTATTCTATCCGTTGAACTACGGGGTCTTGGAACGCGATCCTCAATAGCAGAGCCCTTGAGGAAGGGCAACGAAGGCTTCACTCCGGATCATTTAATCCGTTGTCGTACCGACTTCCTCTGCAAGCGCTGATCGGGTGATGAGAAGTTTGTCGATGCGCTGGCGTTCCATGGAGACGATCTCAAAGCGAAAGGACTTCCAAGAGACTTTCTCTCCCTCCTCGGGAATATGACCAAGGTGGTGAAGGACGAAGCCGCCGATAGTCTGGAAGCGATTCTCGGCTTCGTCCTCGCCTGGAAGATCAAGACCGATCTCACGGGCCGTTTCCTCGAAGTCGACCTGGGCGTCGACCAGCCAGCTGTCATCGTCGCGACGGATAATCTCAGGGTAGTGCTGGCGAACGCCCCGCTCGGGTAATCTCCCCACGATTGCCTCAACCACATCCTTGAGAGTGACCATCCCCTCGACGACACCGAACTCGTCGACAACGAGAGCAACATGGCGTCGGATTTTCCGGAACTCCTCGATAAGGCGGGTGGCTGTCATCGTGGCAGGCACGAAGAGCGGAGGATTGAGAACGTCAAGCAAGCGGACGGATCCGGTCATGGAAAGATTCGCCCAAAGGGATTTCACCGAGACGATGCCGCGGATGTTGTCATGGGTTCCCTGAAAGACGGGATAGTCGGAATGCCCTGCTCCGGCGATCCGGCGCCAGTTCACCTCGTCAGGTTCGTCCAGATCGAGCCAAGTGACGCGGGAGCGGGGTGTCATGAGTTCCGCGGCTGACTGCTCGTCAAGATCGAGTACGCCCTCCACCATCTCCTTTTCGACACGATCAAAAGCTCCGGACTCCAGTCCCTCGTCGAGGATCTGAAGCACCTCCTCCTCGCTTTGCTCGGCGGTGCGCTTGGAGTCGATTCCCAATATGGCCAGTGACGAGGCCACACAGGACCATCCCAACTCGGCCAGTGGATCGATCCAGATAGTCAACCAACGTGCGGATTTGGCGAGCGCACGGACCGGCAGAGAGTCATGGAAGACTTCTCCCATTGCACGAGGTAGCAGGATTCCAAACAGCAGGATCAGGAAGGAGAGAGCCGTGGCAGCAATGCCGATTGCGATGGCAGAAACCCCGGAACTGGAAAGAGATGGCAGGGAAAGAAGCCCCCTGGCTGTCAGGATCGAGGAGAGGGTGAAAAGAAATACAGAGGCAAGGCGCAGTCCAGGTCTGGGGCGGGAACCCGTTCCAAGGAAGGATGAAATCCCCTCGGAGTCGCCGCGTCGCTTGAGGAGGACCACATCGGAGAGAACGCAGATCCCACCAAGGAGTATCAAGATGACCGGAACCAGGAAGATACCAAGGATCTGTTCGGTAACGAGAAGAGGCTGAAAGGCGTCGTTGCTCTGCATTACTGGGCTGAAATGAGTCCGGCCAGACGGGAAGGAGAAACCTCGGACAGCGTGGTCACGGCGAGATCACAATCGAGGAGGGATTCCAACGGATTGGTGGTAGCGACACCGACAACCTTCATCCCGCCACGGCGTGCGGCTTCGATTCCGGCAAAGGCATCCTCCACGACAATGCATTGCCCGGGACTGAGATTAAGGCTGGCCGCTCCTTTCAAAAAAACTTCCGGGTCGGGTTTGCCATGGGTCACATCACTGCCACAGACCACAGCATCGAACAGGACGTCCAGACCGGTGACGGCAAAGAGTGCATCAAGATTTCCACGCGGGGTGCTCGATCCGACGGCACGCGGAATACCTGCCTCCTTAAGTGCCGTGAGAAGTTCCCTTGCACCGGGAAGGACCAGCACACCCTCGGTGGCAACCAACTCCCGATAGAGTTCCTCCTTGCGGTCAGCAAGACGTCTCACCTCGACAAGGTCCTGAGTCCAACCGAGCGCTGGAATGATGACCTCGTTCTTTTTGCCAAATCCCGCCTTGAAATGCCCTTCAGGAAGGGTAAGGCCCTCCTCAGCGGCAAGAAGTTCCCAGGAACGCTCATGCTGAGAGGAGGAGTCGATGATGACGCCGTCCCAGTCGAAAAGTACTCCCCATGATGATTGCACGGCAGGATGAAAGGGGATGAGACGGGTTGTGCGCAATGGGATTCTTGGGGTTGCAGAACGGCCGAGAGCACATGAAACTCCGTAATCCATGTGTTTCTTCAGGGTCATCTGCCTGCTTTTCCTTCTGCAAGGGATCCCTTGTGGCCAATCAAAGGATCTTTCCGCAGAGGTATCATCGAAAAAATCACCATTCCCGGCCTTTGCTGCAAGCGTCGTGCGGATCGAGGTGGCCGACCAGAATCCTGACTACCGTTCGCCATGGAATGCCGGCCGTGTTTCGGGGGGGATCGGCTCGGGATTCATTCTCGAGATTCCCGGTCGAGGCAAAAGGATCGTCACCAACGCCCATGTGGTGAGCAACGCTCGCTTCATCACGGTGACGCGGGAGGGTGTGAACCATCCCTTCCGTGCCAGAGCCGAATTCATCGGCCATGACTGCGATCTGGCAATGATCGCGGTGGAGGATCCGGCTTTCTTCCAGGGTACACGCCCCCTAGCCCTTGGAGGTGTTCCGCCGCTTGAGAGCGCCGTCAGTGTCTATGGCTATCCTCTCGGCGGAGAGCGCATCAGCGTGACCCGCGGCATCGTTTCACGCATCGACAGCGAACTCTACACGCACTCCGGAGTCGACTCCCACCTCGCTATCCAGATCGACGCGGCGATCAATCCAGGCAACAGCGGCGGCCCGGTGCTGCAGGATGGCAAGGTCGTCGGTGTCGCCTTCCAGGGATACTCCGGGGATGTCGCCCAGAATGTCGGGTTCATGATCCCCTCACCGGTCATTAAGCGCTTCCTTCAGGATCTCTCCAAAGGAAGCTACACCGGCTACACAGATCTCGCCGTGGGGATCGCCCCACTGATGAGTCCCACGGCCAGGAAGGCTTTGGGTGTACCCTTCGAGAACGCGGGCGTCCTCGTTACCGATGTCCACGAAAAGGGTTCGGCCAACGGCTTTCTGCGCAAGGACGACGTCTTACTCGCCATCGACGGGCATCCGGTCGCCTGTGACGGTCGCGTCGATCTTGACGGCGAGTCGGTCGATATGACGGAGGTCGTTGAGAGAAAATTTGATGGCGATAAAGTCCACTTCGACGTGCTCAGGGACGGGAAACGGATCGTAGTCGAGTTTCCCCTCCAAGGAACATGGCCCTTCCGGATGCAATCCAAGGCCTACGACGCGGCTCCCCGATACCTATTGCATGGAGGACTCCTGTTCCAGCCTCTCGACCGCAATCTCGTCGAGGTAATCGGAAACGGCGACCTCCGCGTCAGCAGAACATTCGACGAGTTTGTGGAGCGGCATCTCTACCTGAAACGTCCCGAGTATGTCGTGCTCAGCAGAATCCTTCCCGATCCAGTGAATGCTGACTGCGACGGACTCAGGACAGGGATCGTAGACACGATCAACGGTGTCACGATCCGCTCGCTTGGGGACGTCGCCGCAGCCTTCGCCCAACCGGCAAAGCATGATGTCATCATGCTGGAGGGAATCGGACTCCCCATTGTCCTCAGGCGGGCGGATGTCCTCTCGGCGAATCCCCGGATCATGAAAAACTATGGCATCGCCTCGGAACGCAACCTCTGACGCCATGGTTTCCTGCTCTTCTCGACTGATGGCCGCCGCGACGGTTTTCACCGCATCCCTTCTTCTCAGCGGGTGTCACTTCTCACTCGATATCCCCTTCATCACAGACACCCCCGGCAATTCTGTCCTCAGGGTGCACTCGACGGTGCAGTATCCCGACGTCAGACGACCCTGGCTTAAGAAGCAGCCCTTCACCCGTGAGGGACTAGGAACTATCATTTCCGGGGGACGGATCCTGGTGACGGCCGACATGGCCGCCCACACAACCTGCATCGATCTTGAGACGCCGGACAAGAAGGTTCATGCGACGGCAACCGTCGAGTCGGTGGATGAGGAGTGCAATCTGGCAATTCTCCGCCCTTCCGGAGAAGAGATCCTGAAGGATCGCAGGGCACTTGCCCTGGATGGCCCCCTTCCCGCCGGAACCACCCTGAAGATCCTTCAGTTGGAAGGAAACGGCTCCCCGGCCCTGAGCACCGCCTCCATCACGACGGCAGCGCTCGGTTCCTATCCCTCCGGCAACTCCTACCTGATGTACCGCATCACGACGACCATTCCGCAGCGAGATGGAAGCTACGAAATTCCCGCGCTCCACGATGGCAAACTGGCTGGACTCGTGATGCGCTACGACCCGAGGACGCAGGCCGCCGACATCATCCCCTCCCCATTGATCGAACGTTTTCTAAGGGAGGCCTCGAAACCCGGCTTCAGGGGGCTAGCACGTGCCGGCATCATCTGGGCCCCCTTGCGCGGCGCAACACTCCGGGAATGGTTCGGATTAAGCAAGGACCAGGGAGGAGTGGCCATTGCCCCCGACCGAAAAGGACCGGCAGAGAAAGCCGGCCTCAAAAAGGGTGATGTCATCCTGACAATGGGAGGCAAGGCGATCGATGCCGAGGGGAACTACGAGGATCCGGTTTTCGGGAAAACCTGCTTTGGCAACCTTGTGAGCATGGGGTCAGCCCCGGGGGATCGACTCGAAATAGGCTATTTCCGTCCGGACGGCAAAGGGCACGGATCGACTGGCACCGCCACCCTGATCCTGGAGGGGAAAACCCCAGAAACAGAGATCTCCCCCGCCCTACTCGAGGGGGAAACCGTTCCGTACACCTTCTACGGGGGGGTCCTGCTTCAGGAACTTTCACGCCCCTATCTTCGCGAATGGGGTAACAACTGGCCCTCCGAAGCGCCCCAGAACCTCGTGGCGCTTGATGTCTTCCAGAATGAGGAGACGGGTAACCGAAATCGTTACGTGATCCTCTCCGGCCTTCTTCCCTCAGAACAAACACTAGGGGCGGAGCACCTCAAAAACCATCACGTGGAGAAGATCAATGGCATTCCGATCAACTCTCTCGCGGATGTTGTCGAAGCAAGGAAACATCCTATGGGAAGGTTTCACCGAATCGATCTGGCAGGCGGCGGTTCCATTTTCCTAGAGTCCGACAGCCTGGACTCTGAGGAGGCTAATCTTATGGCACGATATGGTATCCCCTCTAAAAAGTGTGCTCTTCCCACGGAATCAACGCAAAACCCCTGATTTCAGCCTGTTTTTGACACTCGACGGAGGCCATCTCTGGATTAGTTTGATCGCTTAGTCATTTTCCCCAGCAATGTCAGAGAGAATCATCGCCGTCATCCCCACCTATAACGAGAGAGACAATCTCCCTAGAATGGTGGAGCGACTCCTCGCATTGCCCGACGGGATCGAAATCCTAGTCGTCGATGACGGATCGCCGGACGGAACTGGCGAATGGGTTGCCGAGAAAGCCGCAGCGGAACAACGACTTCACCTCCTAGCCCGAACCGCAAAAAACGGCTTGGGTCGCGCCTACGTGGCAGGATTTGACTGGGCCGTTTCCAGAGGTTACGACCTGATTATCCAGATGGACGCGGATTTTTCCCACTCACCTGAGGATGTCCCCAAACTTATCGCCGGGATTCGCCGCACGGGAGCCGATCTCGCCATCGGATCACGCTACGTGGGTGGCATTCGAGTCATCAACTGGCCCCTCAATCGACTCGTGCTGAGCGTCGGTGCCTCCTACTACGTGAAGTGGATCACGGGAATGGATATCTGGGATCCGACCGGCGGATTCAAGTGCTGGCGACGGCAAACACTTGAGGCGATCAACCTTCCGAGCATTAGATCCAACGGCTACGGCTTCCAAGTCGAGATGAACCACCGGGTCTGGAAGAGCGGATTCCTTATCGCCGAAGTGCCGATCATTTTTGCCGACCGCGTCGAGGGAACTTCCAAAATGTCCAAAAAAATCGTGGTCGAGGCCCTCCTGATGGTCTGGGGGCTTCTTTTCGCCAACGGCCTTCGCAGGTCACCCCGTCACCGCAGCAAACTTTCCTCACTGACATCATGAGTTCCACCACCACCGACCTCGCCAAGAGCCCCGAGACCGCCCTCGAAAAGGAGGAGCGGGTCCATCCCTTCCGGGTATTCGACGCCTATGAGCGCTGGAATGCCCTCATCGCATTCCTTGTGGCCTTGGTCACCTATTGGTC
>RFPR01000095.1 GCA_009928265.1 Pseudomonadota bacterium
TGTGCCTCCGGGGCCGATCAAGCCGCCGACTGCTACTCCCACTGGAGGAGCTCCCGTGCCTCCCGGACCTCTTAAGCCTCCCGCTGCGATTCCTTCAGCATCGACTGCCCCTTCCGTGCCCAAGCCACCTGCCCCGGCGGCATCTGTTGCTGCAGCGGGTGCTGCTACTCCCGCACCCAAGCCCCCTGGCGCAGTACCGCCTGCCTCGGTGACTCCTGCCGCCAAACCGCTCTCTCCTGCTTCTGCTCCTGCGGCGCCCACTCCCGCATTGAGGCCGGAACCTGTTGCGCCGGCAGCTCCCGCCAAGCCGATGCCTCAGGCCACGATTAAGCTGCAACAGGCGCCTGCCCCTGCGACCGCGGTGCGCAAGCCCGCTGCGGCCGTCGCTTCTGATGCTGCGAAGGCGGACAACGATGGCAAGCCCGTCGAGGTCAAACCCTCCGCTCCGGCCTCCAAGGTCGCCGAAGCCACTCTTTCCGAGGGTGTCGATGAGGTTGATGCAGGCGACGATTCCTCCGGAATTCCTTTACCTTTTCTGATCGCAGCGGCTGTTCTTGCTCTCGCGGCGCTTGGGATCCAGATCTGGACATTCATTTCCTGAACCAAAAATCCCAACACAACCGCACCCACCATGGCTTCCGAACACGTCCTTGAACTGAATGATTCCAATTTCGAGTCCACTGTTGCTTCTTCGGCCGCACTTCTTGTGGATTTCTGGGCTCCCTGGTGCGGTCCTTGCCGCATGATCGCCCCCGTGATCGAGGAGCTTGGCAAGGAACTTGCCGGCAAGGTGACCGTTGCAAAGGTCAATGTGGACGAGGCTCCCGGCATTGCCGGAGCCCACAATGTGACCTCGATCCCCACCCTGATCGTTTTCAAGAACGGCCAGTTGGTGGATCGTTCCACAGGGCTTGCATCCAAGGCAGCCTTGCTGGCCAAGCTTCAGGCACTCTGAGTTCCGCCTAGGCCCGCCCTCATCCGGTTGTGACGGAAATAGCCGCCACGCCACGTTCCCTCGGCTACAGCATGCCGGCGGAGTGGGATTTCCACGAGGCGACCTGGATTTCCTGGCCTCATGCCGAAGGTCAGAGTTTTCCCGACAGCTATGAACGTGTCGTTCCGACGCTGGTAAAAATGGCTACCGCGCTGGCTGAGTCCGAGATCCTGCGTATCAACATCTCCTCGGCCGAGCAGGAGCGCGAGGTGAGGGGGTATCTTTCCAAGGCTGCCCCAATGGAACGGGTCGAGTTCCATCACAATCCGACAAATGAGCCTTGGTGCCGTGATCATGGCCCGATTTTTTTGAAGCGCGCGGTTGCCCCCACATTGGCCGTCAATGATTTCGGCTACAATGCGTGGGGAGGAAAGTATCCGCCTTACGACTCCGATGATGTCGTGCCGACCAGGATCGCCAGGTCCCTGGGGCTTCCCTTGTTCAACCCAGGATTCATTCTTGAGGGGGGATCGGTCGATCCGAATGGGGAGGGTACGCTTTTGACCACGGAGTCGTGTTTGCTCAACCCCAATCGAAATCCCTCCATGACCAAGGAGCAGATCGAGCAGGGCCTCAGGGACTATCTCGGCGTCGAGAAGATCCTTTGGCTCGGAGATGGAATCGAGGGGGATGATACCGATGGACATGTGGATGACATCACCCGCTTTGTCTCCCGTGACACCGTGGTCACGGTGGTTGAACCGCATCACGGCGACCCTAATCATCTTCCCCTTAGGGGGAACCTCGAGCGCCTTCAGGAGATGACCCTTGCCGACGGCACGCCCCTCAATGTTTTGGAAATGCCGATGCCGCCGAGGATCGACCGTGAGGGGCTCAGGCTCCCTGCCAGTCATGCCAACTTCTATATCGCAAACGAGGCTGTCCTCATGCCCGCGTTCGGAGGGGAATCCGATGTTTTGGCCGCTGATCTGCTGGCAGGACTCTTCCCCGCGAGGATGATCCGCCCCATCGACTGCCGGGAGCTGATATGGGGACTCGGGGCCTTTCACTGCCTGACCCAGCAGCAACCCGCTGCCTGAGGCTCAATAAGGCAAAAAAGTGCCTCTTGGAGGCTTGCCAAACTGGGTCGCTCCGTTTGTTCTGGAGAGCCTATTTTATGAACAAACAGATCCTTGAACTCGCAGCCCGCGATGCCCGCGGACTTGCCCTTGATGCCGTCACCACCTGCAAGTCGGGCCACCTTGGTCTTCCTCTCGGTTCCGCCGATATCGGTGCTGTTCTCTATGGCCACGCGCTCCAGATTGATCCCGCCAATCCCCGCTGGATCAACCGTGACCGTTTTATCCTCTCCGCCGGCCACGGCAGCATGTTCCTTTACGCTTGGCTCCATCTTTCGGGCTTCGATCTATCGCTCGATCAGGTAAAGAAGTTCCGCCAACTCCACAGCATTACCCCCGGCCATCCCGAGTTCCACGAGACTCCGGGGGTCGAGGCGACCACCGGCCCCCTTGGTCAGGGAGTTGCCAATGCCGTCGGATACGCCATGTCGCAGAAGATGGCTGCCGCCCGTTTCAACACCCCTCAGCACACCATCCTCAACAATCACGTCGTAGCCCTTTGCGGTGACGGCTGTCTGCAGGAGGGTGTTTCCGCCGAGGCCTCCTCGCTGGCCGGTCACCTCGGACTCGACAACCTGATCGTTTTCTTCGATTCCAACAACGTCACCCTCGACGCCATGCTTAACGTGAGCCAGAGCGAGGATGTCGGTGCCCGTTATGCCGCATACGGCTGGCATGTGCAGATGATCGACGGTCATAATCTCGATGAGATTCTCTCCGCCTTCAACAAGGCCAAGTCCACCAAGGGCAAGCCCCACCTCATCATCTGCAAAACCATCATCGGAAAGGGCATCCCTCAGGTTGAGGGAACGAACAAGGCGCACGGCGAGGCCGGTGTGAAGTTCTCCGACGAGGCCCGCAAGGGATTCGGTCTGCCGGAGGAGAAGTTCTTTGTATCAACTGAAGTCACCGCTTACTTCGCCGACCTTAAGAAGAAGCGTTCCGAGGCCCATGCCTCCTGGCAGAAGGAATTCGCCGCCTGGCGCTCCGCCAATGCCGAACTCGCTGCCCTGCTGGATTCCGGCATCGAGCAGAAGGTTCCCGACCTCTTCGCCGCGATCCCTGCCTTCAAGCCCGAGGAGACCATCGCCACCCGCAAGGCCGGCAGCATCGTCCTCCAGCCCATCTCCAAGGCCATGCCCCTGCTCGTCAGCGGCAGCGCCGATCTGTTCGGATCCACCCTGAACTACATCGAGGGTGGTGGTGACTTCACGGCTCAGAACAACGAGGGCCGCAACATCCACTTCGGCATCCGCGAACACGCCATGTGCGCGATCATGAATGGCTATGCCTACGACGGAATCTTCCGCATCGCTGGTGCGACC
Source organism: Pseudomonadota bacterium (assembly GCA_009928265.1). Taxonomy (GTDB): domain Bacteria; phylum Verrucomicrobiota; class Verrucomicrobiia; order Chthoniobacterales; family UBA6821; genus UBA6821. The sequence continues at coordinate 3,399 of RFPR01000095.1, forward strand.
TTCTTGGTTTTCAGCGACTACGGCCGTCCCTCGATTCGCGTCGCGGCGCTCTCGAAGCTCCCGACCACCTACATCTTCACCCATGATTCCGTCGCCGTCGGCGAGGATGGTCCGACCCACGAACCCGTAGAGACGGTTGCCGCACTGCGCGCGATCCCCGGTCTCGATGTGATCCGTCCCGCTGATCCCGAGGAGACAGTCGGAGCCTTCGTGGCCGCGATGACCCACACGGACGGGCCGACCCTCCTGTCGCTCTGCCGTCAGAATCTCCCGAACCTCAATGATATCCCCGTGGAGACTCGTCGACAGGGTGTTCTTCGTGGCGGCTATATCGCCCACAAGGAGACTGCAGCCCTCGAGGTCATCATCCTCTCCTGTGGCAGTGAGCTCTCCGTCGCCCTCGAGGCTGCCAAGCAGCTTGGAGCCGGTGCCCGTGTGGTTTCCATGCCCTGCATGGAGCGCTTTGATCGCCAGGACGCCGCTTATCGCGAGGAGGTTCTGCCGGCCAAGTGCCGCAAGCGCGTTTCCATCGAGGCCGGCATCTCCGATCCTTGGTTCCGCTTTGTCGGTCTCGACGGCAAGACCGTTGCAATCGACCGCTTCGGTCTGAGCGCCCCCGGTGCGACCGTCCTTAAGGAACTCGGCATGACCGCCGAGAACGTGGTCGCCGCCGCCAAGTCGCTCTAAGACATCAGCCCTTCAACAAAAAGCCCTCACGGAGTGAATCCGTGAGGGTTTTTTTATTTCTTAGGGTGTACTCCTTCTTTTAATCGGATGACCTGACCACAGGACCCGCTATGGAGAGTCGAAGGGATTTTTGATGAGGGGCTAGGCGCCCAAGCGTTAGCCGTAGCAAAACCTACGGCAAGCGAAGGGCAACGACGCCCCACGCAAAAAGAACAAGACTAAGCTTTGACGCGCTCGATATGGGCCCCTAAGCCATTCAACTTCTCATCGATCGCTTCATAGCCCCGGTCGATGTGATAGACGCGGTTGATCTCGGTGACGCCGTCGGCAGGGAGGGCTGCCAGAACAAGTGCCGCAGAGGCCCGCAGGTCGCTCGCCATGACGGGTGCTCCGCTGAGTCGTTCTACTCCATGGATGGTGGCTCGGTGATCGTCCAGATCGATCGTGGCTCCCATGCGCTTGAGTTCGGCCACATGCATGAAGCGCTGGGGAAAGACGGTCTCGGTCACCACACTGGTTCCCTCCATGGTTGCGAGCATGGCGCAGAACTGGGCTTGCATGTCCGTGGGAAAGCCAGGATAGGGGAGCGTCTCCAAATGAAGGGGGCGGCGTGAACCGTTGGGAGAGATGGTCACGCTGTCGGAGGTCAGGCTGAGGTCGAATCCGGCGGTTCTAAGCGCCGTGAGAACTGCTTCCAGATGGCGTGGTTCTGTGCGGGTGATGGTGACACGCTTTCCGGCAATGGCGCCGGCCACGAGGAAGGTGCCAGCCTCGATGCGGTCGGGGATAACGGAGACGACGTCGAACTCGCCGCGATGCTCGCGAAGCCAGACGCGGCCGTCGGCGGCGTGGAGCTGCGAAGCGGAAAGCTTCAGGCCCATCTGATCACGGGCCAGATCGATCACCTCGGGTTCCTCGGCGGCGCCTTCGATGACAGTCGTTCCCTCGGCGAGGACGGCCGCCATCATGACGTTTCCGGTTCCCAAAACGGTCGGCCCGTGGCGGCCGCGCAGATTAATGCGGGCACCAGTGAGCTTGTCGGCGGAGAGAATGATGTCGCCTCCCTTGACCGTAACTTTCGCTCCAAGGGCCTCAAAACCCTTGAGGTGAAGGTCGATCGGGCGGTCTCCGATGACGCAGCCGCCGGGCAGGGAGACCTTGGCTGATTTCTCGCGGCCGAGCAGGGGGCCCAAAACACAGACAGAGGCGCGCATCTTGCGCACGATCTCGTAGGGGGCCTCCGTGATGATCTTTTCGGCACGGATCTGCACCACACCGCTGGCGCGCTCCACTTCGGCACCGAGACGGCCGAGAATGGTGAGCATGTAATGGATGTCACTCAGGTCTGGAACGCGGTCGATGACGCACTTTTCCTTGGTCAGGAGTGTGGCTGCGAGAATCGGAAGGGCGGAGTTTTTGGAACCGCCGATGCGTACATCGCCCTCGAGAGAGCGACCGCCGTGAACGAGAATCTTATCCATGGACTGCTTCGATGAATCTGAGGGTTCCTTGGTAATCGGGGAGGGCCGTGATGTCGCGATAATTATATCCCGCGAGGCACTCGGTGACGGCTGCCGCCTGGCCCATGCCGATCTCGAGGAGTAGATGTCCTCCGGGATTCAATCTTGAGGCGGCCAGCGGGGTGAGGCGGCGGACAAGGTCGAGACCGTCCGCCCCTCCGTCCAATGCCAGCACGGGATCATGGTGCACCTCTCGGCTGAGCGTCGGGATTTCGGCGCTCGGGATGTAGGGGAGATTGGCGGTGATCAGATCAAAACGGTCCTCACCGGAGGGCATCAGATCCGATTCGTGAAAAATGACCCTCTCCGCTCCTAGTAAGGAGGCGTTGCCTCGAGCCAGTGCCAGAGCTTCCGGTGAAATGTCAGTGGCCGTGACGGCGGCCTCGGGACGCTCCAGAGCCATGGAGATGGCTATCACGCCGCTGCCAGTGGCCACATCGAGGATCGTGGTAAGGGAGCCGTAGGTTAGTGCACGCTCCACGAGTTGCTCGGTTTCCGGTCGGGGGATCAGGGCGCGGGCATCGCTTTGGAAAGTCCGTCCGCAGAACTCGACCGTCCCCAGCAGGTGCTGGAGAGGGATGCCTGTGCCTCGCTTGCGGATCAGGTCACGGAGAGGGGCACGCTCCATTTCTCCGAGGGGGCGGTCAAACTGAAGATAAAGCTCGAGACGTTTGATACCCAGCACATGGGCCAGCAGATGCTCGGCATTGAGACGCGGGGATTCCACTCCCTGTTTGGCAAGGAACTCGGATGCTCCCTTGAGCACATCCAGCAGGGGCATCATGGCCGTTGCCATGGATCAGTTGCCCCCCGAGACGGAATGTTCCAGACGTTCCTGGGTGTCGGCCGCCTCGATGGCTGCGATGAGGTCGACGATCTCACCCTCCATGACGCGGTCCAGATTGTAAAGGGTCAGCCCGATTCGGTGATCGGTGAGGCGGTTCTGGGGAAAGTTATAGGTACGGATCTTCTCCTCGCGCCCGCCGGATCCGATCTGGCTCTTGCGATGGGCCGCGTACTTGGCTGCCTCCTCTTCGCGCTTCTCCTCAAGGAGCCGGGAGCGCAGGATGGTGAGGGCCTTTTCCTTGTTCTTTTGCTGACTGCGACCGTCCTGACAGCGGACGATCTTTCCCGTCGGGATGTGCATGACCTGGACGGCAGAATCGGTGGTGTTGACCCCCTGACCTCCGGGACCACCTGCTCGGCAGACCTCGATGCGGAGATCCTGGGGGCGGAGTTCGATATCGACCTCCTCGGCCTCGGGAAGCACGGCCACGGTCGCCGTGGAGGTGTGGATGCGTCCCTGTGCCTCGGTGGCGGGAACCCGCTGGACACGGTGCACGCCGCTCTCGTAGCGGAGTCTACGGAAGACATCCTCTCCGAAGACTTGGAAGATCACTTCCTTGTAGCCTCCGGCATCGCTTGGACTGGCCTCGATCATTTCGGTGCGCAGTCCCTCGGCCTCCGCGTAGCGGGTGTACATCCGGTAGAGATCCCCGGCAAAAATCGCGGCCTCGGAGCCACCGGTGCCGGCGCGTATTTCCACAATGGCATCGCGGTCGTCATCGGGTTGGGGGGGGAGGAGAGTGAAAAGGACCGCCTGTTCGAGTTTCGGAATGCGGGCCTCCAGTTCTGGGACCTCAGCCGAGGCGAGTTCGGCCATTTCGGGATCGTTGCCTGAGGCGAGTTCCTGGTTCTCTTCCAACTGGGTGCGGGTCCGGGCCAGATCATCCCAGGTCGTGAGAAGCTCCTTCAGGCGGGAGTGCTCGCGTAGAACCTCGCGGGCCTTCTTGGCATCGTCAAACAGCGACGGATCCGCGACTGCCGTCTCCAACTCGGCAAACCTCTCACGGCGTTTGGCGATGAGCGGAGCGAAATCGAGGTTCATTGGAGCTAGTTCCCGTCAGTCAAGGAACGGGAAGAGCCAGGGTGCGGATAAATCCGCCGCCTCGGATTCTCCCGACCCTTTTTGGCCGGGAGGAAAAAGCTAGGCCTTGGAGGCGAGCTTCGGCTTGGTCGCGCGGGTGGCGCGGACATTGCCGTAACGGCGGGTGAATTTCTCGATTCGGCCTGCGGTGTCGATGAACTTCTGCTCACCGGTGAAGT
>RFPR01000096.1 GCA_009928265.1 Pseudomonadota bacterium
TTCTGTTGCCTCGGCATCCTTGGCTTTTCGAAGGGGCTCTCTGGATCCTGGTAGCCGCGTTAATTGCCATTTGCTGGTGGAAAGGGGAGAAACCCCGTTGGCGCTGGGGGAAGGATTGATTTTTACCGGGGGTCGGGCAAGGTTAACGACTCATGCTTTTGTCCATTCTCAAGGTGCTCGGGATCCTTCTGGAGGTAGTCCTGCTTTTTAACCTGCTCATCGTCGTCCATGAGCTGGGTCATTTTCTTGCTGCCCGCTGGCGCGGCCTGAAGGTCGAGAAGTTCGCCATCTGGTTCGGCAAGCCTCTCTGGTCCAAGACGATCGGCGGCGTGGAATACCGCCTCGGCTCCATCCCTGCCGGTGGTTTCGTCGCCATCCCCCAACTCGCTCCGATGGAGGCGATCGAGGGAAAGACCGATGAAAAGGGAGAGGTTCTCCCTGCGGCACGCCCTCTCGACAAGATCATCGTCGCTATCGCCGGACCTGCCGCGAGCCTCGGACTCGCGTTCCTTTTCGCCTGCATCGTCTGGATCATCGGACGTCCCGTGAGTCAGGCCGAAACGACGAATGTGATCGGTTATGTCGTGGAGGGAGGCCCCGCTGCAAAGGCTGGACTTAAGGGGGGGGACCGCATCCTTGCCGTCAACGGTCATCCCGTGACCCGCATCACCGGCATGGGACGGATGGGTGACAGCGTCGCCTGGAACATCGCCGTCACCGCCGCCCCGGTCATCCCTGTCCGATTTGAGCGCAATGGGAAAGAGCAGATTGTGGAGGTGGAGCCTGTTGCCGAGGAGCGTCATGGATGGAGCCGCAAACCGCTCCGCCAGATCCAGGTGATTCCGGCGATGACACCGATGGTGGCCAGAGTGTTCCCCAACAGCCCTGCTGCCGAGGCGGGACTTCAACGAGGTGATCTGGTGCTGGAAGCCAATGGGACGAAGCTCCTCAGCCAGCCCGCACTCGCCGAGATTCTCTCCGCTACCAAGGGGGCTCCTGTGAACCTTGTGATCCGTCGCGGAACGAGCGAGTTCCCGGTGACGATCACCCCGCGTGTTCCGGTCGGCGAGAAGCAGCCGAGGATCGGAATCCAGTGGGATGAGCGAGGCATCATCACCCTGATCCATCCCGACCCCTTCACTCAGATCAAGTCGAGCCTCCTGACCATGTGGGAGACGATCTCGGCCGTTACGGATCGGCACTCCGACGTGAGCGTTCAGCAACTCAGCGGCCCAGTCGGCATCATGCGGATTTACTACCTCCTTTTCCAGAGCCCCATGGGATGGCAACTGGCTTTCTGGTTCAGCGTCGTGCTCAATGTGAATCTTGCCGTCATGAATCTCCTGCCATTCCCAGTGCTTGATGGCGGACACATCCTACTGGCCCTCATCGAGTGGCTTTGTGGTCATCCGATCCACCAAAAGACCTTGGAAGTGGTCCAGACCACCTTTGCGATGCTGCTGATCGGCACGATGCTCTACATCTCCTTCTTCGATGTCAGTGATCTCGTGGCGGGTCGCAAAAGCGCCCTTTCGCCTGCTGGTAAGGCAGTCGAGACGATGACCTTCACTCCGGCCCCAGGAGCTGCTCCGGCCAAGCCATGACCTCATCCGTCTACGCGGCGGATCTCTTCTCCTACTCCCGCCGCCCCTCACGCGAGGTGATGGTGGGGGATCTCGGCTTCGGCGGATCCCATCCGATCCGCGTCCAGTCGATGATCACCAGCGACACGATGGACACGGAGGCGTGCGTGCAGCAGACCCTCCGCCTGGTCGAGGTGGGATGCGAGATGGTCAGGATCACCGCTCCCACGGTCAAGGATGCTGCGAACCTCAGAAACATCCGGGAGGAACTCAATCGACTCAGCTGTCACGTTCCCTTGGTCGCCGATATCCACTTCAAGCCCGAGGCGGCCCTCGAGGCAGCCAAATGGGTCGAGAAGGTCCGCATCAATCCCGGCAATTTCGCCGACTCCAAGAAATTTGCCTCACGCGACTATACCGACGCTGAATATGCGGCTGAGATCGACCGGATCCGAGAGCGATTCACTCCCCTAGTAAAACTTTGCCAAGAGCGGGGGGTCGCCATGCGCATTGGTACCAATCACGGGTCGCTCAGCGACCGGATCATGAACCGCTTCGGGGATTCGCCACTCGGCATGGTTGAGAGTGCCTTGGAGTTTGCCCGGATCGCGAGGGATCTCGGCTACCACCGGTTTGTCTTCTCGATGAAGGCCTCTAATCCCAAGGTCATGATTACGGCCTACCGGTTGCTCGTGGCACGACTTAACGCAGAGGGGCCTGATTGGAACTACCCGATCCATCTCGGTGTGACCGAGGCGGGGGATGGCGAAGATGGACGCATCAAGAGCGCCATCGGCATCGGTTCGCTCCTCTCCGACGGAATTGGCGACACGATCAGGGTTTCCCTCACCGAGGACAGCCAGCATGAAATTCCTGTGGCGCGTGCCCTAATCGCCCCATTTGCAAATCGTCTCTCGGAAGTCTCTCCCGTCAGCGGTGTGGAGCCTGCTTGGGATCTCTACGACTACGCTCGCCGTACCTCAGAGAGGATCGAATTCGCGGGCATCTCGGAACCTGTCACCCTAGGAGGTAGTGAGCTTGTTCGGGTAGTAGTGCCGCGGCATGTGGATGAGGCTGTGGCTCACAAGCGCACAGGTCTCGGTGACTACCAACCCGAACTCGTTCTTGAAGATCTGCCGCTCGTGGAGGTCGATCCGCTCTCCCAAGAGGAAATGGATGCAGTGAACGCCGTGTCGGAAGCGAGACTTGTCACCGTTCGGGATGGTACTGCCCTATCACCGATTGCTGCATTCCGACTCCTTGCTTCACGGATCGATGCACGTCACCCGATCTTGTTGAAAGACACATTAGCCCCGACCGGCGGAGGAGAGTTCATTGATCACCTACTCGGTTCGGCAACGGTTCTTGGATCCCTGCTTTGCGATGGGATTGGCGATACGGTGCTACTCCGCTCCGAGGAAGCCCCTGGCCAGTCCTTGCGCCTCGCTTACAACATCCTTCAGGCCGCTGGCGTCAGGATCTTCAAGACCGACTACGTCGCCTGTCCCTCCTGCGGTCGCACCCTTTTCAATCTCCAGGAGACCACGGCCCGCATCAAGGCCTCGACCGCCCACCTTAAGGGAGTCCGGATCGCCATCATGGGATGCATCGTCAATGGCCCCGGGGAGATGGCTGACGCCGACTTCGGCTATGTCGGCGGAGCTCCCGGCAAGGTGAACCTCTACGTCGGTAAACGAGCCGTGAAGTTCAACATTCCCGAGGACGAAGCGCTTGATCGCCTGGTCGACCTGATCAAGGAGCATGGCCGCTGGATCGAATCGGTGCATTCTTGACCCCCGAGACGATCATTTTCAGGAACTGGCTCGCCGCACGGCCCGGAGGGCGCTGCTTGGGCCAGACAGCGATAATTGATCGCTGTGGCTTTCCAGAGCGTAGGGAGCGGTAGGTCAACCTCGTTTTGCCTTCCGAGAAAGCCGCCATGGCAGGAATGAGGGAAATTCCCATCCCTGCAGCGATGAGTGATTGGATGGTTTCGAGTTGGGCACTGCGAAACCGGATCTTGGGCCGGACTTCGCGACGATTGCAGAAACTCAGGACCTGATCGCCGAGGCAATGACCTTCCTTCATCAGGATTAGTTTTTCCTGTTCTAAATCGGTTGAGGAGACGGTCTTTTTGGATGCCAAGGGGTGCTTCCGAGGCAATGCCAGAAGGAGTTCCTCGTCGAGCAGGTGCTGTATTTCCAGGCCCTCGGCATCAAGCGGAGGGCTGACCAAGGCGAAATCGATGTCGTACCCTTGAAGGAGCTTGAGTAGGCGTCCTGTCGTCTCCTCCTGAACGATGATTTCCACGCCGGGATAATCCTTTGCAAAGGCAGCCATCACATCAGGGAGAAGGTAGGGGGCTATGGTCGGGATGACGCCGATCGAGATCACTCCGGAGATTAGCTCCTTGGCATCATGAGCCTCCCTGGTGGCGGCATCCACCTCCTCGAGGATTCGGACGGCTCGGCGCAGGAAGACCTCTCCGTGGGGGGTGAGCTTCGTCTCTCGCTTTGTCCGATCAAAGAGCCTTTCACCAAGCTCTTCCTCGAGCTTCATGATCTGCTGGCTGAGCGATGGCTGGGCGACGCGGCACTGCTCTGCCGCCCTCGAGAAGTTTCCTGAACGGGCCACCGCAACGGCATAGCGGAGTTGATGCATTTCCATAGGAGGATCCTATGATATCCAGAGGAAATCAGTCTTTCAACAATGACTGATCGCTCTGATAGATTCGCAAAGTAGCAATCACACCTCACACCAAAACCCGTAGGAATCTATCACCATGTCGTCCGAATCCATGTGCCCGTTTCTAAACGGCAACCTGAAAACCACCGTGGCCTCCGGTGCTTCCACCAATGCCAAGTGGTGGCCCAATCAGCTGAATCTTCAGATTCTCAACCAGCACTCCCCGCTCTTTAACCCGCTCGAGAAGAGTTTCAACTACGCTGAGGAGTTCAAGAGCCTCGACCTGGAGGCTCTCAAGAAGGATCTCCATGCGCTCATGACGGATTCGCAGGAGTGGTGGCCCGCCGACTTCGGGCACTACGGACCGCTCTTCATCCGCATGGCCTGGCACAGCGCCGGTACCTACAGAATTGCGGACGGCCGTGGGGGTGGCGGTAACGGCACCCAGCGGTTCGCCCCTCTCAACAGTTGGCCCGACAACGTCAACCTCGACAAGGCCCGCCGTCTTCTCTGGCCGATCAAGCAGAAGTACGGGCAGAAAATCTCCTGGGCCGATCTGATGATCCTCACCGGCAACGTGGCCCTCGAATCGATGGGCTTCAAGACCTTCGGTTTTGCCGGAGGGCGCGAGGATGTCTGGGAGCCGGATGAAATCTACTGGGGCCCCGAGAAGACCTGGCTTGCCGACGAGCGCTACACCGGTGAACGAAATCTGGAGAATCCCCTCGCCGCCGTGCAGATGGGGCTCATCTACGTGAATCCCGAAGGCCCCAACGGCAAGCCCGATCCCGTGGCCGCCGCCAAGGATATTCGCGAGACCTTCGCCCGCATGGCGATGAACGATGAGGAGACGGTCGCCCTCATTGCCGGTGGTCATACTTTCGGCAAGTGCCACGGAGCCGGGCCGGCTAGTCATGTCGGTCCCGAGCCGGAGGCCGCACCCATCGAGGAGCAGGGTTTCGGCTGGATCAGCAACTTCCGCAGCGGCAAGGGTGGTGACGCGATCTCCAGCGGCCTCGAGGTCACCTGGACGCAGACCCCTACCAAGTGGAGCAATTACTACCTTGAGAACCTCTTCAAGTATGAGTGGGAGCTGACCAAGAGCCCCGCCGGAGCCCATCAGTGGGTGGCCAAAAATGCGACGGCCGACATCCCGGATGCCGCCGATCCCTCAAAGCATCATCTCCCGACGATGCTCACCACCGACCTCTCGCTCCGATTTGACCCTGCCTACGAGAAAATCTCGCGTCGGTTCCTTGAGAATCCTGACCAGTTCGCCGATGCCTTTGCGCGTGCCTGGTTCAAGCTCACCCACCGCGACATGGGTCCGCGTTCGCGTTACCTCGGTCCCGATGGCCCCGCGGAGGAGCTCATCTGGCAGGATCCCATCCCTGCCGTTGATCACCCGCTTATCACCGATGCCGACATCGAGAACCTCAAGAACCGGATCCTTGCTTCCGGACTCACCGTGGCGCAGTTGGTCACCACGGCCTGGGCCTCGGCCTCCACGTTCCGAGGCAGCGACAAGCGCGGCGGAGCCAATGGTGCCCGCATCCGCCTTTCCCCGCAGAAGGATTGGGAGCTCAACCAGCCTGCCGAACTCTCCAAGGTCCTGCAGGAACTCACCAAGATTCAGCAGGAATTCAACGGTGCCCAAACCGGCGGCAAAAAGGTCTCGCTCGCGGATCTGATTGTTCTGGGCGGCGCCGCCGCCATTGAGCAGGCTGCCAAGAAAGCCGGTCACGCCGTGAAGGTTCCCTTTGCGCCCGGACGCGCGGATGCTTCCCAAGAGCAGACCGATGTCGAATCCTTCGCCGTGCTCGAGCCGATTGCCGACGGGTTCCGCAATTATCTCCGCAAGGGCCATGAGCCCTACGCCGCGGAGTTGCTCCTCGACCGCGCCAATCTGCTGACCCTCACGGCTCCGGAAGTGACCGTCCTCATCGGCGGATTGCGCGCACTGGGCACCAATTTCGGTCATACCGAGCTGGGTGTCTTCACCAAGAGGCCCGGAACGCTCACCAACGACTTCTTCGTCAATCTGCTCGATATGGGTACCAAATGGCAGCGCTCCGCCGCTAACTCCGGTATCCTCGAGGGCCGCGACCGCACAACCGGTGCGCTCAAGTGGACCGGTACCATCGTGGATCTCGTCTTCGGATCGAACTCCCAGCTGCGGGCCCTCGCTGAAGTCTATGCCAGCAGTGATTCGCAGGGTCTCTTCGTGAAGGAATTCGTGGCGGCTTGGAACAAGGTCATGAACCTCGATCGCTACGACCTGAGCCGGTCCTAGAGGCGGTTTTTCCAAGGCGGTTCCTGCCTACGGCGGGAACCGCACTTCCCTCATGCAGCACGTCATCACGGATCCCGAGGAGCAGGCGCGTTACCGTGAGTTTCAGCAGCTTGCTTTCGAGCGTGCCCGTCTCGGAGAGACGGACGCGCTGGCCGGCATGCTCCGGCAGGGTCTCCCTGTGAATCTCTGCGATCCTTGTGGCAATTCCCTGCTCCTGCTCGCCTCGTATCACGGGCACCTCGAGACTGCCAGGATGCTCTTGAAAGCAGGCGCCGATGTGGATCGTCGCAATGTCAAGGGGCAGACCCCGCTTGGGGGCGTGGCTTTCAAGGGATATCTTAAGCTGGCTGAGTTGCTTCTCTGGCATGGCGCCGACATCCATGCCGATAACGGAGGGGGGCTTACCCCCATCATGTTCGCCTCCATGTTCGGACGGACAGCCATGGTCGCTCTGCTGAAACAGCACGGGGCCGCGCTGATCGCGATTCATCCTCTCGCTTACCAAGCTCGCCTACTCATGTTCTTTGCTCCTCTGCTCAGGCTCTTTGTTCGTTGGAAATCTACAAACAGTCAGTGAATCCCTCCGGATCCGATTTCATCGTCTACCGCCCGGGTGCTGCTGCCGCTTGTTCCTCGGTGTTTTTTTCGGAGTCTTTTTTGGCGGGCTCTTCACGCTCGGCTTGCACGGTTGGCAGGTCGGTGGCAGAGGCATCGGGCAGACCGGTTCTGGCGGTGGGGTGCTGCTGAACCAGGACTTGATCTCAGTCATCATCCGCCGGATATGGCGATAGGTCCTTACCCGGACCATCTTTCGGTAACTGGCCCACGGATCGCCCCACTTGAGGATCTCGATGGTGACACGGCGCACGCCCCATTCCTTCATTGCTCGCTTGGTCGGTTTGTAGAGGTCGATTGTATTCACGCCGGAAAGGGCGAACCCGTAGTCGTCCACCTCGTAGATCTCGCCGGTGGCGGGGATGCGGAACATGGTGCCGCAGGGCCAGCGTGCCCAGTCGGCGGCCGCGCTGTGGACATATGGTCCGCTGCGTAGCGTGGTGCCCAGCGCTGTGAGGTTGCGGTATCGTATGTGATCGCTCTCGGTGTGGGTGTAAGCCGTCGTCCGAACCTTTTGGACAGCCGCGCGCGCCA
>RFPR01000097.1 GCA_009928265.1 Pseudomonadota bacterium
GGCGTCGAACTCCGTGATCATCGGCCCCCGGTCCCTGAGCAGATGGACGCACGGCTCGCCGGCATCCACGAGGAGGGTTGTCCCGTCGAGACGGACGAGGGAACTCGAGAAGAACCGGTCCGCGGAGGGGACGCCCGAACCCGTGCCGAGGAGCCCGATTTCCAGCTTGCCCGTGAATTCGCGCGCCGGATCGTTAAAGAGAATTTCATGATCATCACCGGCGGTGGTGACGGCATCATGGGAGCGGCCCAGCAGGGTGCCGGTGCCGAAAAGAGCTTCGGGCTCAACATACGCCTCCCATTTGAACAGCAACCGAATCCTGTCATCGCGAAGGATCCGAAGCTGATCAATTTCAATTACTTCTTTGCCCGCAAGCTCAGCTTCGTGAAGGAGACAAGCGCCTTCGTCCTCTTCCCGGGAGGGTTCGGAACGCTCGATGAGGGATTCGAGGTGCTCACCCTCCTGCAGACCGGCAAGACCTCCATCGTCCCGATCATCCTGATGGACAGGCCGAACGGGTTTTACTGGGAAACCTGGCGCCGCTTCCTCGACAACGATCTGCTGGAATTGGGGTTGATCTCCCGTCCCGATTTTCATCTTTTCACCATCACCCACGACGTCGACCGGGCGGTCGAGGAGATCAAGCACTTCTACAAGGTCTTCCACTCCTACCGCTGGGTGCGTGACGAGATGGTGATTCGGATCAACGGGCGTCTCACCCCGCACGCCCTTGAGACGTTGAACCAGCAGTTCGACCACCTGCTGGTTTCCGGCCACATTGTCCAGCGTGGAGCCCTCCCCGAGGAGGAGGATGATGTCTCGGTCAAGGATCTGCCCCGCCTGGTTCTCATTCCACGCAAACGCGAATTCGGCATGCTCCGCCTGCTGATCAACGCGATCAATGACTCGGCCGTTCAGGAAGGGCGCCCCGATCAGGGGGATTGAAGCGCCGCACTCCGAAGGTTATTGTGTCAGGCTCTATGAGCAGTTCCCGACCTGTTTTTCTCTACGACACCACCCTACGTGACGGCACGCAGGGGGAGGGGATCTCCTTCAGCCTCATCGATAAGCTCCGGATCGCCGAGAAGCTCGCCGGATTCGGGATGCACTACATCGAGGGAGGATGGCCCGGTTCCAATCCCAAGGACCTCGCCTTCTTTGCGGAGGCCGCAAAGCTCGATCTCGGGACGACCAAACTTGCCGCCTTCGGCAGCACGCGCAGGGCAGGCATCAAAGCCTCGGAGGATCCGCAGATCGCACAGCTACTCGAGGCAGGGACGCCTGTCGTCACGATCTTTGGCAAGAGCTGGAAACTTCAGGTCGACAAGGTCCTTGGTGTGCCCCACGCCGAGAACCTTGCCATGATCCGTGAGAGCGTGGCCCATCTAAAATCGAATGACCGTGAGGTCTTCTACGACGCCGAGCACTTTTTCGACGGCTACAAGGACGATGCGGACTTCGCCCTAGCTACTCTGGCCGCCGCGGCCGAGGGGGGTGCCGACGCCCTCGTCCTCTGCGACACCAACGGCGGCACAATGCCCGACGAGGTAGCGGCGATTACCGCCGAGGTGGAGAAACGCTTTCCCAGCAAGGTAGGTATTCATACGCATAATGACTGTGGGATGGGCGCTGCCAACGCGCTGGCTGCCATCCGCGCCGGCGCTATCCAGGTCCAAGGGACAATGAACGGCTACGGTGAGCGTACCGGAAACTGCAACCTCACAACCGTCATCCCCTGCCTTCAGCTCAAGATGGATCTTCCTGTCGTCCCTGACGCCTCGCGGCTCCGCGAGGTCTCCCTTTTCGTCGACGAACTTGCCAATTGTCAGCCCGACATTCGTGCTCCCTTTGTCGGCAGTACCGCCTTTGCTCACAAAGGGGGAATGCACGTTAATGCCGTTGCCAAGATCGCCGCCGCCTACGAGCACATCGATCCCGCCTCGGTCGGTAATAGCCAGAACATCCTCGTCTCCGAGCTTTCCGGTCGGAGCAACATCCTGCTCAAGGCGGAGGAACTCGGCCTCAAAATTGAGAAAAACGATCCTGCCGTCCTCCGTGTTCTTGAGAAGATTAAGAGGCTTGAGTCCGAGGGCTTTGAGTTCGAGGCTGCAGATGCTTCCCTGGAACTCCTGATCCGCAAGGAACTAGGCGCACACAGTCCCTTGTTTGAACTCCAAGGCTACCACTGCAGCTTCCGCCGCGATGCCTCCGGTGAGTCGACCGACTGCTGCGCGACCGTCACCGTCCTCGACGGAGGCCGCTCCGTGGAGAAGACCGCCGCCGGCGACGGCCCAGTCAATGCGCTCGATGCCGCCCTCCGCTCCGCACTCGGCGAGCTTCACCCGTGGATCTCCGGCATCTCGCTCTCCGACTACAAGGTCCGCATCGTCGACGGTGGTAGGGGAACGGCAGCCCGCACCCGCGTGCATATTCTATCCAGGGAAGGTAAGGATTCGTGGGGGACAGTTGGGGTATCGGACAATATTATTGAGGCGAGTTGGATGGCGCTGGTGGACTCGCTCGAATTCCGCGCAGCAAGGCGGTAGGAGGCTTGCGCTTTTCGCGCGGGGCGTTGTTGCCCTGCGATTGCAGTATGTCTCATACAGCTGCGCTTGGGCGCCTAGCCCCGCATCGAAAATCCCTGAGCCTGGGCCTATCTCGCTCCTTATCGTCTCTGTACGAAATTTTTCAGTCTAAACGCCGCTACTCATCCCCTAGACCTTTCGGGGATCAGGATTCATGATTAGGTTACACCATCTTTTTACACCTATGAATCTTACCCAACGTTCTCCGCGCAGTCCTCGCATCCGCCTCGGCGGCTACGTCATCCTTTCACGCATGCTAGACAAGGGCCGCGCGACCATCGCCGGGACAAACGGCGAGTATCACTACAGCTGCCCGCTCGATGAGCACTTTATCAAATTTGCCGGCATCAATCCCGAGGCGCTTTTAGAGCAACTCAAGGCTGGCAAGGGAGACGGCGAGATCCTCAAGTGGATCACGGCCAACTCCACGACCAAGCCGAACGAGCTTCAGATCAAGGCCTGGTCGGCCTGGCAGGAGACCCGCGTTCCCACCTCGATCGAGAATCGCGAATACATGCACGAGGCCCAGAAGAAGATTGCTCCGCACCGCGACGATATTGGTGGTTGGTTTGACCTGCTCGATGTTGACGACTACGTGACCTTTGGCGGCAAGGCCTGATCTGAGTAAGACTCGCTATCTCGGCGGATGTCTCTCTCGGGCGCGGCGCGAGTTTTATAGAGATAAAAAAATCCCCTATTCCGTGAAAGGGAATAAGGGATTTTGAAACTGATCGGACTATTTGCCTTTGCCCTGATGCTTTGCCTGATGGATCTTATGGCTTAGTTTATTGGCCTCATTGTTGAGTTGGCTTGCTTCTCTGCGGGTAATCTTTCCGTCATTCTGAAGAGCCTTTGCCTCATCCTGTTTTAGTTGTTCGAGATTGCCATGCAGAGTTGAGACCTGTTCGGCGGTTAGCCTTCCTTTGTCAGCGCCCTGATCGATCCGTTTTTCCAGATTGGATTCACGACGATCGATGTGGTTTTGATGGGCTTCCGGGCCATGACCTTTTGGAGGTGGAGGGTTATTAGTGCTTTGGGCAACGCAGGGGAGAGCCGCCAGAGCGGCTAGTGCTGGGAGTAGGTGATGTGTTTTCATTTCAACTGTATCAACCCCGTAACCTTGGGAAAGTTGCACGAAATCCCAGAAATCTTCAGGAAATGAATTTTACGTCCCTATTCCTATCCCGGATCTCCTCTCATAATACCTCGCATTTTTTTCTAGTACGTCTTCACTTCGGGATGAAGCGCTAGACGAGGGTAGGTAATGGGCCTCATTCTTGGGAATGGAAATTGAAGTCCCTATTCCCTTTGCTAAGCGGACGAGTTTGAAGCTTCCTCTGGTCTCGGCCTCAGTGGAGGCCGGGTTTCCATCACCGGCTGATGATCATTTGGAGCGCGGGATCGACCTCAATGAGGAACTGATCCGCAATCCCGCAGCGACGTTTCTTGTGCGGGTGAAGGGCGAATCGATGCGAGATGCCGGGATCCATCCCGGTGATGTTCTTATCGTGGATAAATCGCTCACACCGACTGACCGCAAGATCGTGGTAGCCATGATCGATGGGAACTTCACGGTGAAGCGTTTTCGCAAGCGGGGAGGGCAGGTATTTCTCGAAGCGGAAAATCCGGAATTCCCACCGATTGAGGTGACGGAGGGGCAGGAGCTCTCCATTTTTGGCGTCGTGAGTTACATTATTCACCAAGCGAGATGATCGCTCGGGGTGAATCTGAGAGCCGCATAGCTCTCGTGGACTGCAATAACTTCTTCTGTTCCTGCGAGCGGGTCTTCAATCCCGCCCTGCAGGGGAAGCCCGTCGTCGTGCTTTCCAACAATGACGGCTGCATCATCTCCCGGAGCGAGGAGGCGAAGGCCTTGGGGATCCCGATGGGAGCGCCTCTTCATGGGCAGCAGGAGGTGATCCGTAAGCACGGGGTTCATGTCTTCAGCTCGAATTACACGCTCTACGGCGACATGTCCGCCCGGGTGATGTCGATTCTTCGCGAGGAGGTGCCAGCGATCGAAGTCTACTCGATCGATGAAGCCTTCTTGGGCCTTCCTTCAAATTTTACCGAAGAGAATGCCCGGACCCTCCGGGCCAAGGTGCTGCAGTGGACAGGGATCCCGGTCTGTATCGGGATCGGGACCACCAAACTTCTCGCCAAGCTCGCTAATCGCCACGCCAAGAAGAACAGAGAAATCAAAGGCGGAGTCTTTGACCTAGTCCATTACCCCGATCCCGACGGGATCATGGCCGCGACACCCACGGATGGTCTCTGGGGTGTCGGGAAGAACCTCGCCCTGCGCCTCAAGGGGATGGGGATCACCACGGCCTTGGAATTCAAACAGGCTGATCCCGCCGCCATCCGCAAGAGTATGGGAGTGATCGGCGAGAGGATGATGCGTGAACTCAACGGAATCCCCTGTCTAGAGCTCGAAGAGATGCCTCCCGACAAGAAGGGGGTGATGGCGAGCCGCTCCTTCGGCAGTCCTGTGGAGACGCTTCAGGAACTCGAGGAAGCTCTGGCGAACCATGTGGCCCGAGCCGCGGAGAAGATCCGCCGCCACGGACTCCTCTCGACCCGGATGGAGGTCTTCCTCCGGACAAACCGTTTTCGCAAGGATCAGCCCCAATATTCCCCTGGCATCGGGATCACGCTGGATCGCCCCACCAATGCCACGGGAGAGCTGATGAGCACTGCTCGTGAACTCCTGCATCGGATCTACCGTCCTGGCTATCGTTACAAAAAGACGGGCGTGCAGCTTGCCGGTCTCGTCTCCGAGGAGGAGTACCAGCCCGAACTCTTGGATCAGCCCAGGGCTAGGATCGATGTCGACCGCATCGTCGATGAGATCAATCGTCGCCTCGGTGACCCGAAGAACCCCGTGATCACACGCGCCTCCCAGGGGACGATTCAATCAGGAAAGGGATGGAGGATGCGGAGCGAGCGGCATTCCCCTCACTACACCACCGACTGGAAGCAGTTGCCGGTTGTCCGGTCCGGTTCCTGATCAGTCATCCTCTCATGAATGGGATACGGACTTTCAGGTCGACACATGAAAGACCTAACCGATTGCATCCTCTGCCTGCAGAACTCGTGTCCTAGCAGTCTTCTTTAGTCTAAACGACGAAGTCTCCATTCCGCCTAGGGCTGGCTATAGCGGTTGACTTTAAAGGAGTTCGAATTTCCCGAATGTGAAGAGTGGCTTTTTTGATGAGAGCCATGATGAGCTGAGGAGGAGCCCTTTTTCTTTTTCGATCCGAAACGATGGAAGAACCAAGGATGGTCGACGGTTGGTAGGAGAAAGTTCGCGGCAGGGGTCGGGACATTGCGTCCGCCACCGCCCAGATGGCGGCGTGCCATGATGAACTCTGTAGGGAGCCAGTAACTCCGCAGGTCGCGGGTGCCCTGGGCATGGTTCACGCCGATGGAGAGGTCTTTGTGGATCTCGAAATGCAGATGTGGAGGGTACATTCCGTGATTGTTCCCGATGGTGCCGATCTGCTGGCCCCTGGTGACTTGCTGGCCCTCGCGTACATTGATCCGATCGAGGTGTGCGTAGAGCGAGTCGGCGAAGTTCAGGCTGCGGTTTTCGATCCAGGCATGGCGGACGATGACCACGTTCCCCCAAGCCACGTGGATATCGCGGGCCAGCACGACCACCCCGTTCCCGATTGCATAGACGGGCTTACCAAATCCCTTGGAGCTTCCTCCGTCGGTGACCCAGTCCTCGCCTAGATGTCCTCCTGCCCGAAAACCACGCGATTTGTAGTAACCGGTGGCTGCGGGAGGCGCCACGGGCAGATCAAACCCGTCGGCCGTCTTCGAGGAGTTCTGGGATAGCGCCGTGGAGAGGCATCCCGTCATCAGGAGGAAGGTCGCCGTCAAGGCGGTCATGGTCCGGTGGAAAAACATGAGCCAATTATTTTAGGGAAGCCCGGCGGCCCTGTGCAACTCCGGCATTCTGATTGCACCGCGGGGTGCGGCGTGGTGAACTACGGGACATTTTCATGAGCACGGATTCTAATCAGCAGACTGCGCATCAGGCCGCCTTACTGGCGCTGGAGGATGGCAGGGTCTTTCAAGGAATTTCCATCGGAGCCTCCAGCAACGCCGTCGGGGAGATCTGTTTCAACACCTCGATGACCGGATATCAGGAGATCCTCACCGATCCCTCTTATCGCGGACAGATCGTGACGATGACGTATCCCCTGATCGGTAACTATGGGACGGGCCCCGAGGATATTGAAAGTGCTGCTCCGCACGTGAGGGGATTCATCCTTGAGGAACTTTCACGGATTCCCAGCAACTGGCGCTCGACGGAAGATCTTCCTTCTTACCTCAAGCGTCACGGCATCCCGGCACTGGGTGGAATCGACACTCGCTCCCTGACCATGCATCTCCGCACTAAGGGAGCGATGCGTGCCTGCATCTCGACCGACGGATCGGGCGAGGAGGCCGCCGTGGAGCGTGCTCGTCAGGCTCCCGGCTTGGAACAGCTGGATCTGGTCGGAGAGGTCTCCACCAAGGCCCCCTACGAGTGGGATCCGGAGGGGAAGGAGTCCGGACCGCGTCGCGGTGGATCTCACGGCGGCAAGGAACCGCTTGTCGTGCTTTTTGATTTTGGTGTTAAGAGGAATATACTGCGTCTGCTCCGTTCCCACGGAGTGCGCGTCCTTGTGGTTCCTGGTTCCACCTCCGCGGATGAAGCCCTCTCTCACAACCCAGACGGCATCTTCCTCTCCAATGGGCCCGGTGATCCGGCCGTCCTGACAGCAGCGCACAAGACTGCGCGCCAACTCGCGGAGAAGAAGCCCGTGTACGGGATCTGCCTCGGTCACCAGATTCTCTCACTTGCCTTCGGCGCCTCGACCTTCAAGCTCAAGTTTGGCCACCGCGGTGCCAATCAACCCGTGCAGGATCTTCGCTCGGGCCGCGTCCTCATCACTTCCCAGAATCACGGCTATGCCGTGCGCGAGGAGGGTCTCCCTGCGGATCTCGAGATCACGCATCGCCATCTTAATGACGGCACCGT
>RFPR01000098.1 GCA_009928265.1 Pseudomonadota bacterium
GATTGTCGCCCGCAACATCCTTCTGGCTGAGCAGACGGGCCACCCGATCCATTGCCAGCATATCAGTTCCGCGCGCAGCGTCTGCATCCTGCGCGAAGCGCGTCGCCGCGGGGTGTCGATCACCGCGGAGGCCTGCCCCCACCACATCTGCCTGACCGATGGTGATCTCAGGACCTTTGACACAAACTTCAAGATGAACCCGCCTCTGCGGACCCAGGCCGACATCGACGAAATCATTGCTGGAATCGCCGATGGAACGATCACGATCCTTGCGAGCGATCACGCCCCGCATGCTCCCTACGAGAAGGAAGTGGAATTCGACAAGGCTCCCTTCGGCATCTTGGGATTGGAGACTGAGTTGCCTGTCTTCTTGGAAATTCTCCTGCATCGCCGCAAGGCGCTCACACTTCCTGAGATCCTCTCGATGCTTACGGTCAATCCTGCGAAGCTTCTCGGCCTCGAACGCGGCACTCTCGCTGTCGGGGCAGTTGCCGATATCACGATCCTTGATCCCGATCATGCATGGACCTATGACAAGGAGGAATCGCCCTCCCTGTCACGGAACACCCCGTTCCACGGGATGGCACTTCGTGGTCGTGCCCTGAGCACGATTGTGGGGGGCAAAGTGGTCTGGGATCTGGAATCGGGATTCAGAGTTTAATCATTCACAGGGCTAAAGAGGATAAAAGGGATGGAAAATCCCTGAAATCGTTCTTTCCTGATGTCGACTCTACTAACAGCCTTCAGCCTTCATTTTCACACCCTTTTCTCTTTATACCCGTGAGTTCCACGCCCTACACCCTTCTTAAGGCCGATTCTTCCAGCAAGGCCCGAGCGGGGATCCTTCACACGAGGCGAGGGGATGTGGAGACCCCCGTCTTCATGCCGGTGGGCACGCAGGCCACAGTCAAGGCTGTCTCACCTGACGAACTCAGGGCTCTCGGTGCCCGCATTATCCTGGGAAATACCTACCACCTCCATGTGCGTCCCGGAGAGGAGGTTATCCGTGATTTGGGTGGGCTTCATTCCTTCATGGGATGGGATCGCTCAATCCTGACCGACAGCGGGGGATTTCAGGTCTTTTCCCTTTCCAAGCTGCGCCGGATCACCGAGGAGGGAGTCCACTTCCAGAACCATCTCGACGGCACACCGACTTTTATCGGGCCGGAGACTTCGATGCGGATCCAACGGGATCTCGGAAGCGACGTGGTGATGGCCTTTGACGAGTGCCCGCCGTTTCCCTGCACCTACGATGAGGCGGCAAAAAGTCTCGAACTCACCACCCGCTGGGAGCGCCGTTCGCGTGATTGGTGGAGGGAGCAACCGCAGGAGGAGCGCCCGCTCCTTTTCGGAATCGTCCAGGGAAGTTCCTATGCCGATCTGCGGGAACGTTCCGCCCGATCGCTTGTGGAGATTGGTTTCGACGGCTACGCCGTTGGAGGGGTGAGTGTCGGGGAGCCCGAGCCTGAGATGATGAAGGCGGTGGAATCCAGCGTTCCCTTCCTGCCCGAGAGGTCTCCGCGATACGCCATGGGACTCGGAACCCCTCCCCAACTCGTGGAGATGGTAGCCCGCGGAATTGACATGTTCGACTGCGTTCTTCCCACACGGATCGCCCGTAACGGGACGGCGTTCACCGCCGCCGGAACGCTGAATCTCAAGAACGCACCCTTTGCCCGTGATCCCGCACCTATCGAGGCGGGCTGCTCCTGTCCTGCCTGCACGACCTTTTCACGTGCTTATTTGCGCCATCTGATCAAGGCCGAGGAGATCCTAGGACTGCGCCTTGTCACCCTGCATAACCTCCATTTCTACCTCACTCTCATGAGGAAGATCCGCTCGTCGATTCTGGATGGAACCTTTGCGGAATTCCGCAGGGAGTTCGTAGCGGGCTACCGGGTTTGGAGTCCGGAGGAGTAGAAAAGACTCACGCGAAGATGCGGAGAGGGAAAATGAAGAGTGATCGATTCTGATCTCTTTGACCTAACGGGCTAAAACCCTACAGCCTAAACCCCTGTAGAACTGTTGCAGAGCGACAATTCTACCAGCTCTGACTCGAGTACTGGCGAGAGTAGTCGTACTTGGTCTCGAATCCGACTTCAGGCGGGAACTCCGAGTAGCCCGAATTCAGCCACTGGATGTTATTCTGATAGGGGGGCTTGTAAGTGCCGTGATTGGTAGGGAAGGGGAAGGTCACAGTCTCAAAGAGACCGTATCCCAGGCGTGCCAGTGTGCGGCCGACACCACGAACAAGTCCGTAGCTGAAAGCGGCGGAGTTGCCTTCCGAATAATTCACATCGGACATGGAATCAACGATCTCAGTGGAACCGTACAGCATGTTTCCCAGTCCTCGGCCAAGTTTACGAGTGGGACCCTCATTGGACTGCGGCGGAGCTTGGATGTCCGCTATCGCGGCAACGGCTCCACAGAGGAGAACGACAATCGTGATCAGGGGGGAAGTTTTCACAGGGGAGTTTTTTCTATTTCCACACGGCTTTCTCTGCAAGTTCAAAGAGAGTAGGTGTCGAAAAATCACAACGGAAGCTCATCCTGGGGAGATGCCGGATTCCTGAAGGAATCCAAAGGGGGGACCGGACTGACGCCGAGGGTCCTGACCCATTCCAAGGGCCCCTCCCTTCCGGGGCCAGTCGACTGATAGGCCGAGAAGAACATTTCCATCCGGGCGTCGATATTGTCGACAAAGTGAAGAAGTGCGGCCTCGGGGGTCTTGGGAAGCACCGGAGATCCGAATTCCAGCTGTCCGTGGTGGGAGGCTATCAGGTGGAGCAGGTGGAGGCGTAGATCCTCATAGGAGGGGGTGAATGTATCCCATCCTTCCTTGGGGAGATCGCGCCAGAGAGTGTTGACCAGTTCGATCCCGATGGAGAGATGGCCGAGAAGTTCGCCACGCAGCTCGGGGACAATCCCGAAACCCCGTTCCGGTGGGCAGGTCTCCCAAAGTTTGCCGGTGTCGTGAAACAGCACGCCGGAAATGATCAGATCGCGGTTGAGTTCCGGATAGACACCGCAGAGCGCGAGTGCCGATTCCATCATCCGTGAGGTGTGCTCGAGGAGTCCTCCCCGGCGGGCATGGTGATTTCCCCTTGCGGCAGCGGAGCGACGGAACCGCGCTCCGTATTGATCTAGAAATCGGCTGCAAAGGGCTTTCAGTCTAGGATCAGTGATCGAGGAGACCGCATGGGTGATCACCTGATCGCAGCGTTGGAGTAGCAACCTGCGCTCCTGCGAACCCTCAAGTAGGGCCTCAATGGCATCGTCGTCGAGCCGCGCAATTTCCCAGCGCTTGGAGTCAAGCCCGAAGGCGGCGCTGTGACTGAAGATTCCCTCCACAGCCACGAAGATGCCCGGTTCCAGTGCAGAGCATGCCTCGAAGGCCTCCGTATCGCTCCATGCACGCAGTGTTATTGTGTCTGCTCCGTCCCGAAGCTGGATTTCTTGGAAGGGTTTCCCGTTGGAGGCCTCCTTGCGGTTGATCTTCTCGATCTGCGCATGCACCGAGGCCTCCATGGGAGAGGACTGTCGGGCACCCTTTTTCAGTTCGGAGATCGTAAGCAGAGGCATCGGAAAAGGCTGAATGCTGAAGGTCAAAGGCTGAAGGAAAATCTGATCGGCATTTCAGGCTAATCGCCTTCAGTCTTTTGTCTGCGATCCGAAAGATCACAGGATCAGCATGCAGTCGCCGTAGCTGAAGAATCGGTATCGCTCCCGAACGGCCTCCGCATAGGCGGCGAGGATCCGGTCACGTCCGGCGAGGGCACTAACCAGCATGAGGAGAGTGGAGCCCGGCAGATGGAAGTTCGTCAGCAGGGCATCGATCCGTTGGAACTCATAGGGAGGACGGATGAAGATGTCCGTTGATCCACTCAGGGCTGTGAGTGCTCCGGGCGACTGCGACTCAAGGACCCTCGTGGTGGTCGTGCCGACTGCAATGACCCGTCCTCCTGCAGTCTTGGTCTCATTGATACGACGTGCCGTTTCCTCGGATAGTGTGTAGTTCTCCGAATGCATCCGGTGATGCGAGAGATCGTCCGATTTGACGGGTTGGAAGGTGCCCGCCCCGACATGGAGCGTGAGAAACGCATGATTCAGTCCGGCTAGGATTTCCTGGGTGAAATGAAGCCCGGCCGTGGGTGCCGCGACCGATCCTGGATCCCGCGCATAGACCGTCTGGTAACGTTCCTTGTCCTGTTCATCGGCAGGACGGTGGAAGTAAGGCGGGATCGGCATCTCTCCGTGACGATCGAGATCCGGCTCCTCGGTGAATTCCAGCAGTCGGGTGCCGTCTTCAAATACCTCCCTCACGGTCGCGGTCGTCCCGGCGACTTCGACGGACACTCCCAGCCGTAGCTTCTTACCGGGACGGACCATGGCCGTCCAGAGTCTCGGGGAGCGATGCTCGAGAAGCAGAATCTCGATTTTCCCGGAGGGATCGTGCAGACGAGCGGGGATCACCCTGCTGTCATTGAGAACGAGGAGATCCGAGGGTAGCAGGTATGCGGGCAGATCGGTGAAAAGCCGATGGTGAATGGTGCCGCTTTCTCGACCCAGTACCAACATCCTCGACTCCTCACGCCTCACAGTGGGACGATCGGCAATCAGTTCCGGTGGAAGATCGTATTGGTAATCCAGAAGGAGATTGGACATTGGAAGTGGTGGTAAATCATCTGAAACGGGAGTGCCGATGCCGTCACGATTCTTCTTTAAGCAGCCATGCTTTCGGATTGACTTCTACCTCCAAAATCTTCTTTTATAAAAGGACTATTTTTATGAGTACCCCCGGTTATTCCTCCCTCTTCTCCCTCCTTAGAGGCGTTGCCCTTCTTGCATCGGGCCTCGTGATGTTCGGTTCCTCGCAGGTACAGGCGGGTGCCTCCAATAAGAATGGAAACCCCTTTTCCCAGAACGGGACATTCTTTAATAACTCAGGCACTTACACCGCCATCATGCGTGGTCAAAACCTCATGGGGGTAAGCCAGTTCAGCATCTTCTCTGATGGTCTTTACCCCAGTTCAGGGTGGAACATGCTCAACGGTGGCAGTTCCAATGCCGTTCAACCAGGTCAGACAAACCCCGGATCCGGAACGCCTGGGTTTGTTTCCCTCTATTACAATGGATCGAGTTACAATGGCCCTGCTTTTTCAGTGGTAGATCCTGGAGGAAATCAGATTGGATCGGTTTTTTACACCTACAAAGCGGGTGGTGCTCAATGGAATCCCGGTCAGACAAATCTTGTGATTTCATCTACAAATTTATTTCTAACCAATATAAGTACTATTGTGATCACTAACTCAAATCCCGTAGTAACAGCTTATACCAATTCAGATTACACGACTAATATATACACTACAAATTCTTATTATTCAAACGTAGTTACTACATTAACAAACCTCGTAATATTTATTACTAATACTACTTATTTTCCGGGGACTAATCCTCCTGCTACGGAAAGCACTTCAACTAATATAACAACTACAACTGTACTTGGGCCGTACACCTACACCAATTTTTATACACTAACAAATTCTTACACTAATATTATAACAAATACAAGTGTAAATCTTTCAACTAACTACGAATACACTTATTCAAATCAACTGGTAACTAATATTATATCTACCAATGCGCTCGTAACTAATAGAATTGGATCTGGCGGAGGATACAACTACTACGACGGCTACTGGAACGCGAATCTTCAGAATAAATACCCCAATCAGGTTTTCTACGGCAACGGTGCTGTCAGTCTTGGGCAATCCGGTGATCCTTCAAATCCCTCACCAATTAATCAGGCCAACGGAACGGCCAACGTGAGGCAAATTCCTTTCTCGGTGCAGGGTACTAGGGTCAGCGGGTCTACGTCCCAGATTTATTGATGGTACGGATTGTCGCATCCTTCCGATCGAGGGCCTTCACCCTGACGGAGGTGTTGGTTGTTGTTGGTATCTTCGGTTTTCTCATAGCTTTGCTAATTCCCAATGCAACTTCGATTCTAAATCGTGCCCAAGGAGTTGTTTGCTCCGAGCGGCTAAAAAATCTCTATATTGTTTTTCACGACCGGGTGGTAACCGATGGTGAAACCTGGCCCCAACTTCCCACCAATGTAAAGGTGGGCTCCATTGAGGAACAGCAGTGGTGGCTCACCACGGGTTCCAATGCTCTGGGTCTTACCGCCAAGGACTGGAACTGTCCGACGATCGCACGGATGATTCGCAATAGCTCCAATGCGGTGGCACAGGCACACCTGATCAGCTATCTCCCGATGCTCTTTGACGACAGCCCCGCCACGCCGATGAAGTGGCCTTGGATGCCGTGGTTCACGGAAATTGCCAATGTGCATGGTCGTGGAGCCCAGATGATCCTCGGTGACGGACATGTGACGACGGCGCCACTGATCGCTCCGAATGGCGCATCCGTGCCATCACCCTCTCCTTAAAGGCGGTGCCGCTGGATCGTGTGACTCCATCTGTGGGCATTTCACGCTCAAGATCGGTTTTTTGGTTCCTTGGGTTGACCTTCCTCTCAGCCTCCATACTGGTGGCTGCTCCCAAGAAGCCCAACTTCTCCGAATTTCGGCCGATTACGGTTCAGGATTCCTCTGTTACGATTCCGCGCTCGGGAAGAGTCTGGATCCACCTTAGGACGATCCCCTCCGGTGATCCGATG
This sequence comes from Pseudomonadota bacterium, assembly GCA_009928265.1. Lineage (GTDB taxonomy): Bacteria > Verrucomicrobiota > Verrucomicrobiia > Chthoniobacterales > UBA6821 > UBA6821. The sequence goes on from RFPR01000098.1 coordinate 6,682, forward strand.
CTCCGCTTTGAAATCGTCTCGCGACCTTCTTGCGGCACCCTTTCCCAACCCTTTATTGCCTCCAACGGTAAGTGGGGAGTTTATTATACGAACGGCGGGGAGAAGGGAATCGCTAAGGATTCTTTTTCCTTCCGTTGTGAGGCGCCGGGACGCTGCAAATCGGATCGGGCCAAGGTAACCATCGCGATCGTCCCTCCTCCTCCGAAGCTTTCGATCGATCCATCTGCAATTGATTTTGGTGATGCCCTGGTCGGGGAGACGGTTCTCCGAAAAGTGACCCTAAAGAATTCGGGCGGGGTTCCCGCTGTTGGGATGATTGTGTTGCCGCCTGGGGTCACTGCTCCCGAGGGAAAAAGGTTTCGTCTTGCGGAAGGGGAAATGGTAACCCTGCCGGTCGAGTTCTCGCCATCGTCTGAGGGATCTGTTTCGGGGGAGTTATCCACGGAGCCTTTTCTTGGAGCGCCTCCGAGCAGGATAACCGGCAGCGCCCGAAGGAGGTACTCGTTGCGTCAGGAATCACCTGACAAGTGGGAAATTTGCAATGCCTCGACAAGAAAGCTCAAGATCTGGATCGGCAACTCGTCCTCGTGGGGGCTTCCGGCGGAAATGATGATCAATCCCAGCGGAACTGCCTCAATTACCCTCCGTGCCGTTAGGCAGGACGCTGAGATCGGGGCGCCATTGCAAGGAGTAACTGTGACCGATGGATCGTCGACTCTGGACATTCCTGCTCCTCCACGTCTGCCAGCGCTTCGCTTGGAGCGCATCACGAATAATCCACCTCCTTCATGCAAAGTTGGAGAGGAGATTGAAATCGGATTTTGTATCGTCAATCCCGGAAACTCTGACAGGGAGGTACGATGGAGGGTCGATAGTAAGT
>RFPR01000099.1 GCA_009928265.1 Pseudomonadota bacterium
GGTTACAAAGGAGGGGCGAAACCAGGGTTGAAGTCCCAGCAGGTCCGTAGTTACTAGAATCTGCCCGTCACAACCGGTACCGCTACCGATCCCGATCGTTGGAATGTCCAATTTATTAGTAATGGTCTCCGTGAGACACGCCTCGACGAGTTCCAGAACGATTGCGCAGCATCCGGCAGCCTGCAGATCCAAGGCTGCCTGAAGAAGGCGGCCAGCCTCTTCCTCTGATTTTCCCTTCCGATGGTAGCCACCCTCCTCTCGGACATGCTGTGGAAGCATTCCTAGATGTCCGATCACCAGAATGGATGCCTTGGTTAGAGTAGCAATGATCTCGGGAAGGTGGCCCTCCAACTTCACGGCATCAGCCCCAGCCTCGATTAGGAGTCTTGCACTCTCAAGGGCTTGTGCAGGAGTGTCATAGGTGTGCGATGGAAGGTCGACCGCCACCGGGGCACGCGACACACCTCGGCGGACCGCCTTGAGGTGGTGGATCATTTCTCCGAGGGTTACGTCTACCGTATCCTTTTGTCCCAAAACGACCATGCCAAGGGAATCACCGACCAGAATTAGGTCGATACCGGATTCATCAAGGAGCCGTGCAGAGGGGTAGTCGTAAGCGGTCAACCAGGCCTGATGTGCACCGGAGGCCTTCTCTGATACCCAAGATTCTTTTAGGCTATTAACCATTATTAATCAGTGGCTTAATCTATTTCTTATGAATCCTTGATAGGTATTCAGAGCAGGTCATTTCCCACCCGGGTAGCCTGAGACCGGGGCGGATCTCAGCCAAGGGAGCCAGCACAAAAGAGCGCTCGGTCATCCTGGGATGGGGAAGTTGAAGTTCTGTGTCAAGCAGGGTCATTTCGTCGCAGTAGAGGAGATCGAGATCCAGGGTGCGGGACGCATTGCGGGCATGGTTCTTGGGGCGACCCGATCGGATCTCTTCCGCCTGAAGTCGATGAAGCAGATCAAGGGGTGTCAGGGATGTCCCGATTTCGGCCACGGCATTTAGGAAGGAGGGGGTGCCGGGCGCGCAGTCCATAGGCGCCGTTTCATAAAAGCCCGAGAGAAGAAAATCCCCGGACTCATGGATTTCCCTGAGATGGCCTATTCCCTGATTCAAGAGTGCGGATCTATCGCCCAGATTGGAGCCGAGGGCGATGCCGGCGCGCATGGATCTTATCGGAGGCCGAGCACGTCCTGCATGTCATAGAGTCCAGGGGCATTTCTCTTTGTATCTCGGGCCCAAAGGGCGGCTCTAAGGGCGCCTCTGGCAAAAGTCTCCCTGCTGGAGGCGCGGTGGGTCAACTCGAGGCGATCCCCGGGGGCGGCCAGCATCACGGTATGATCGCCAACGACATCCCCTCCACGGACGGCATGGACACCAACCTCGCTGCGGGTACGTTCTCCAGGCATTCCAACGCGTCCATGGCGAGTATCCTTCTCATAATCAAGGTGATAAGCCTCATCTAATACCTCGACAAGACGACGAGCTGTCCCGCTGGGCGCATCCTTCTTGAGGCGGTGATGGATCTCAATCACCTCGGCATCATACTCGGGTCCAAGGATTTCGGCGGCCTTCTTGGTGACCCAGAAGAGCGTGTTGACCCCAACGCTGTAGTTGGGCGAAAAGATAACGGGAATCTTGCTGGAGGCCTCGGTGATGGCCTGACGAACATCGTTGGAATGTCCAGTCGTTCCGATGACAAGAATCTTTCCTAATTCAGCGCATTTCCGAAGTGCTGGAAGGGTGGCGTCCGCATGAGTGAAGTCAATCACGGCATCGCAGGAGGCGATTCCTTCGAGTGAATCACCGGCATCGATCGTACCTGCCAATTGAAGGGCGGAATTCTCCTCGGCACAGCTCACCAAGGCCTGACCCATCCTTCCTTTGGATCCGTAAATAACTACTTTAAGTGGATTCATATCAGGTTACTACGATTTAAAGAATGCCGATGGATCGAAGGGTCTTCATGAGCACATCCCGATTGAGATCCGTCATTTCACAAAGAGGTAATCGGACATTACCAGCGCAAATCCCTTTGGCAGCTAGGGCTGTCTTGATGGGAACTGGATTTGGCTCGATAAAGAGATCGCGAAAGAGTGGGTAATACCGGGCATGAAGCTCCTGCGCCTTGGTCATGTCTCCCTTGAGGAAACTCTCGACAAGCCCCTGCACCTCGGCAGGTATTATATTGGAAGCAACACTGATGACTCCAACGGCTCCGGAGGCCATAAAAGGCAATGTTAGCGAGTCATCTCCGGAAAGAATCTGAAAACTCTCAGGAAGGGCGGCGCGGAGCTGGTTCACCCGCTCGACACTCCCTCCAGCTTCCTTGATGGCGACGACGTTCGGGCAATCGGCAGCGAGCCGAACAACGACAGAGACGGGGATCTCGATTCCGCAGCGGCCCGGAATGCTGTAGAGCACGATGGGAATGGCGACGGAGTCAGCCACTTTGCGGAAATGACGATAGAGCCCCTCTGCGGAGGGCTTATTGTAGTAGGGGGCCACCTGCAAAGAAGCATCGGCTCCGAGCTTTTCGGCCTCCTTGGTCAATTCCACCGCCTCGGTGGTGGCATTCGATCCGGTGCCGGCGATGACCAATATTCTCTTGGCTGCCGCCTTGACGGTGATCTCGATGACCTTGGCGTGCTCCTCGTGGCTCAGGGTGGGGGACTCTCCGGTGGTCCCGACAGGAATGACTCCGGAAATGCCGGCAGCAACCTGACTCTCCACCAGACGTGTCAGGGCCGCCTCGTCCAGGGAACCATCCTCTTGGAAGGGAGTGATCAGGGCGGTGTGGGCACCGGCAAAAGAGGGAAAAGACATGAAGGAAAAGGTTTAAAGACTGAAGGTGAATTATGAGATGGATACTGTTCCCTCGAAGACGAAGTCGGCCGGACCGGAGAGCGTGACATTCTTGGGATGTCCATTTTCAAGTTCAAATCCCACCTCCAGTGTCTCGCCGCCCTTGACCTGAATAGCGATCGGAGAGGGGGCCTGACAGCGGAGATGGTAGATCAGCGCCGAGGCAACGACTCCGGTGCCGCAGGCCAGCGTTTCGTCCTCCACGCCACGTTCGTAGGTTCTGATCGCCAGGGAGGAGGGGTCCAGAACCTGCACAAAGTTGACATTGGTTCCAGCTGGGGCAAATCGGGGGTGATGGCTAAGGGCGCGTCCCCAGGGAACGACAGGGGTGGTCTGGAGATCGGTCACAAAGACCACGGCATGGGGAACACCCGTATTCAGTGAGTGAACTTCCAGATCGTGACCCTCAACTTTCAGGGAATGGGCCAACTGGAGGCTGTGGGGTTCGCTCATGCGGAGTCGGACCCTCTCGCCGGGCAGAAGTTCGGCCGTGATTGGGCCGGCCATGGTCAGAAAAGGGAGGCTTCCCTCGGTCTGGCCGGTCAGGCGGGCGGCATATCGCGCAAAGCAGCGGGCTCCGTTGCCGCACATTTCGGCCTCGCCACCATCTGCATTGTAATAACGCATCCGGTGCATTTCCTGGGTACCCTCGACGGCGATCAGACCATCTCCGCCGATGCCACGATGGCGATCGCAGAGGCCTGCAATCTGGTCGCGGGAGAGGCTGCGGGAGCCGTCCCGGTTATCGACCATGACGAAGTCGTTTCCGGCTCCGTTCATCTTGGTGAACTCGAGAATCATGCCAAAGATTATTGACCCAGAGTGGCGATGAGTCACGCCGCAATCCAACCTTCAGCCAGTCACTCAGCGCTTCACGCCGTGGACGGACTCGGCAATCGGGCGGACGAAATCGGCGATTTTCTGGGCAAGATCGGGAGTGTCACCGATTTCGCCGATCTTGCGGACGATGGCGCTACCCACGACCACGCCGTCAGCCAGGGCGGCCACAGTGGCAGCCTGATCGGGGTTGGAAATACCGAATCCGACCGCCACGGGAACATTGGTCAGGGAGCCTATGGCCGCCACGCGCTCGGCAATATCAGTGGAAAGACTTGATTGCTCGCCGGTGACACCTTCGCGGGAGACGTAATAGATGAATCCTTCCGCCACATTGGTGATCTCCTTGAGGCGATCCGCAGGTGTCGTTGGGGCAATCAGACGGATCGTCCTGAGGCCGGATAGGCTCGTCAGTTCGGCGTTCTGGGCCGCTTCTGTGGGTGGTAGATCAAGCAGCAGGAGCCCGTCTGCGCCCGCAGCGGCTGCATCGGCCTGAAACTTGGAGAATCCATAGGTGTAGACCGGGTTCAGATAGGCGAAGAGAACGATCGGGATCTCACTCGATTTGCGGATTTCGCGGATCAGATCCAGGATTCCGGCTACCGAGGCACCGGCGGCGAGGGCGCGGCTAGCTGCAGCCTGAATGGTGGCGCCATCAGCCAATGGGTCCGAGAACGGGACTCCAAGTTCCAGAATGTCGACTCCGGCTTGCTCAAGCGCTACGGCAATCTTTCCGGAGGCTTGTAGGGTCGGATCGCCGCCGGTGATGTAGGCGATCATGGCGGCGCGGCCCTCGGTCTTGAGTCGGGCAAATAGAGAATCGATACGGTTCATGAGTGAGATCAAAGTGCCAAAGGTGCCCGCGGGCAATCCCAATGGACTGTTATGCGGCGAGCTTTTCCTGTTATCAAAAACATCAGATAATATATGTCATGAATAATGGAGAACTGTGGATTACAGAAGAGAGCTGTCTCTGGTCGAGCGAATGATCAGCACGAGCCATCCCCTAGTTCTCACCCGCAGTTATTTACCCCTAGTTTTTTGGGACTTGGGATCTGGGGAAAGCTTTCTGAGGATCTCGATCTCGGCAACAACGGAATCAGCACCAGATCCTCCGGTCGATGTCTGGCTGGGGCCTCTGTAGATGAAACCATCCTTTTCGGCAGCAGTCTGAAGAGTCCCGGAGAGTTCAGGCCATTGATTGCTGGGCAGAATGACGACAATCCGGATGGAGTCCGAATTGAACGCCTCGACGTACTGGTGATTTTTGTCGCGAAGCACGTTATGGACCGACTCGGACGCCTTGTTAATCGAGGGTGCCGAAGCCTGAATCTGAACCTGCTGCATTTTGGACTGCAGGGTTGGTGTCTTGATGACGGTGGCAGCAACTTTCTCGATTTTCTCACGAAGCGCAGCAAAGGCGTCGTTTTGGGAGGAGTTTGCATCGGAATTCGACGATGCGTCGGAAGCGGGCTTTTGTGCTGATTTTGGAGCGGGCACGGGAGCCCATCCGGTCTTCTTCAGCGCCAATCCGATCGAGAGGACCGGGACCATCAGGAGGACCACAAGGACCAGCACCAGAAACCAGATCCAGAACTTCGACCGGGCGGGCGTGCCTTCTTCCATCTCACTCATGAATTGACTCTTCCGGGAAGTCCCGTGCGAAAGCAAGGTGATTTACCGCCGACTTTGCGAGGCATCGGTCAAGGGCAGTTCAGGAATTGACCCCCCACTCTCCCTCAAGGATAGTTTCCTGCTCTCCATGTCCGTCGCCAACACCCGTAATTTCTGCATCATCGCCCACATCGATCACGGGAAGACCACCCTGTCTGATCGTCTGCTGGAGGTGACCAACACGATCGCCAACCGCGACAAGCAGGAACAGGTCCTCGACTCCATGGACCTCGAACGGGAGCGCGGGATCACGATCAAGTCCCATCCGGTCTCCATGCAGTACCGGGCAAAGGACGGAAAGGAGTACACCCTCAACCTCATGGACACCCCGGGCCATGTCGACTTCACCTACGAGGTCTCCCGGAGTCTAGCCGCCTGCGAAGGCGCCATCCTCATCGTCGACGCCGCCCAAGGCGTGGAGGCCCAGACCATGGCCAACATCCACCTGGCCCATAAGCAGCAGCTCGCCATCATCCCTGTCATCAACAAGATCGACCTGCCCAATGCCGATCTCCCCGCGGTCAAGAAGCAGCTCGAGGACCTGCTTGCCATCCCGGCCGAGGAGGCCATCCCTGCCAGCGCCAAGGCCGGCATCGGGATCGAGGACATCCTCGAGTCAGTCGTGGCACGCATCCCCTCTCCTCCCGAGGGTGACGGCACACTCCGTGCGCTGGTCTTTGATTCCCTTTTCGACACCTACCGCGGGGTCGTCAGCTACGTCCGCGTCTTCTCCGGCGAGATCAAGCCCGGCATGCAGGTCCGCCTCATGTCGACCAACCAGTCCTACGAGGTCAAGGAGGTCGGCATCTTCACTCCGAAGATGACGGCGACCCAGACAATGCGCGCCGGCGACGTCGGCTACTTCATAGGCAACATCAAGAGCACCGCCGAAATCAAGATCGGCGATACCCTGACCGATGCCAAGAAGCCGGCGGCCGAGCCCCTCCCCGGATTCAAGGAAGTCCAGCCGATGGTCTTTAGCGGCATCTACCCCATCAATACCGCCGACTTCGAGCAGCTCAAGACGGCCATGGGCAAGCTCCAGATCAACGACGCCGCCTTCAACTACATGCCCGAGAGCTCCGTCGCGCTCGGCTTCGGCTTCCGCTGCGGCTTCCTCGGACTCCTCCACATGGAGATCATTGTCGAGCGCCTCCGTCGCGAATACGACATGGACATCATCGCCACCTACCCGAGCGTCGTCTACGAGGTGGTGAAGACCAACGGCGAAGTCCTCATGGTCGACAATCCCGCCAACCTCCCCGACATGAGCGTCGTCGAGGAGATCCGCGAGCCGGTTGTGAAGTGCTTCGTCATGATTCCCAACGAGAACATCGGCGACATCATGCAAATCATGATGGACAAGCGCGGCGTGGTGGAATCGACCGACTCGATCGACACCAAGCGCGTCATGATCACCGCCGTCCTGCCTCTCAACGAGATCCTCGTCGACTTCCACGACAAGATCAAATCGGTCACCCGCGGCTACGGTTCCCTAGACTACGAGCCCGCAGGCTACCGCGCCGACCGCCTTGTCAAATTGGAAATGCTTGTCAACAGCGAGCCAGTCGACGCCTTCTCCAGCATCGTCCACCGCGATAAGGCGGAAGGACGCGGCCGCTCCCTTGCCGCCAAGCTCAAGGAAGTCATCCCCACCCAGCTTTATCAGGTCTCCATCCAGGCCGCCGTCGGTGGCAAGATCGTGGCCCGCGAGAACGTCAGCGCCATGCGCAAGAACGTCACCGCCAAGTGCTACGGCGGTGACATCACCCGCAAGCGCAAGCTCCTCGAGAAGCAGAAGGAAGGTAAGAAGCGCATGAAGGCGATTGGACAGGTTAACATTCCCCAAGAAGCCTTTATCGAGGTGTTAAAGACCAACTAGCGTTGGTCTTTAACAGGATTGGGATTTTCGCGCATCGTGTCGTTCTGCTGCGCTTGCAGTAGGTTTTGCTACAGCTGCGCTTGCAGGCCTAACGCTGCATCGAAACTTCCAATCCTTTTGGAATCACTCCAACAGAGTTCTTGAGCCGGGCTTATCTTTCAAAAAGGGCTCCCGACAGGAATTTCTCCCACTGTGCATCCTGTGCATCCTGTGCATCCTGTGCATCCTGTGCATCCTGTGCATC
>RFPR01000100.1 GCA_009928265.1 Pseudomonadota bacterium
GAGCCTCGGGGTCAGATACCACGAGCAGAGGGCGGCCCCCGCCATGATGACCTCCCGCCAGGGACTCGGCAGGAAGATTGCCCCCAAGATGACGGCCAGCGCGGCGAGGTTTCCGATCCCCTCCACGGAGAAGCGTTCCTCTCCGGCCTCCTCCAGTCGGACCGCCTTCGGGGCCCTCAGGAAATTTTCCCGGTCCATGAGGAAGAAAATCCCCGCCAGCAGTCCGAGGACTAGGAGCCATGGCTTCCAGAGATGGGCAAGCGTCCAGAAAAAGGGGACCCCCTTTAGGAATCCGAGGAAGAGAGGAGGGTCCCCGACGGGCGTGAGGCAGCCGCCGACATTGGAAATCAGAAAGATGAAAAAGACGGCGTGGAATCCCGTGAAGCGGTATCGGTTCATCCGGATCCAGGGACGGATCAGCAGCATCGAGGCGCCCGTCGTGCCAATGAGATTGGAAAGCACGGCGCCGCCGAGCAGAAAGAGAAGATTCCTCAAGGGAGTGGCCTCGCCTTCCACGCCCAGATGGATGCCGCCGGCCACGATGAAGAGGGCGGCCATGAGGATCAGGAAGCTTCCGTATTCATGCAGTGCGTCCCCGACCCGGTGCGCGTCATGCAGTGCAAAGAGATAGTATCCCGCCACCACGGCCCCGAGCACCACGGAGACCTTCGGGTAGTTACGCTCCCACCAGTGATGTGCCAGAAACGGCAGGAGCGCGATCCCGAGCAACTGAAGGGCAAAGGGGATTATCAGCCAGGGGCCGGGGACTGCGCCTAGGGGAACGTTGTGCATGGATCCCAAGCGTTTTTCATGGACTTCTGACGCTTCGCGAGCAAATTCAATCGACTTGAAATTTTCGTCCCTGCCACATCTTTGCTTTCCAGTGATGCTGCTTTTGCTGGGAGGGTGTGCTTCCGTCAGCGTCGGCAACATTCATCCCAAGGGAACTCCCCCCAAGTCACTTCCGAAGAAAATCTACGTCCGTGAGTTTACGGCACCTCCCGATGTTTTCCATGTGGACCGGAGCAATGAAAAACTACGCGAGTTCCTGAAAAAAGAACGTCATGCTATGGCGGTAGACCTTGCTGGTCAGCTTTCCAAATACATCGCCCCCGCAGAGATCCTGCCCGAAGAGAAGCCTGTCCCGAAGGGGAACTACTGGCTTCTGCAGGGTGTCTACGACAGAGTCGATCAGGGAAGCCGCGCCCTCCGTATCGGCTTGGGCTTTGGAGCGGGTGGTACCAAAATGGAGACCCGCGCGGTATTCAGCAACCTTGTCACGGGGAAGCCCGTTCCATTCCTCTCTTTGCTGACAACCGGAGGTTCTGGAATAGCCCCCGGAGCATGGGCTGCTTTCACCCCTGCCGGTGCTTTCTACATTCCCGGGGCTGTCGCGAATGCCGGGGGGGCTTCCCTGGGCGGCCTTTCGGTGGATCGCAACCGGACGGCCCGCGAGGTCGTCGCCACGCTTTCCGAGTATTGCCTTCAGCAGCACCTCATTCCGGAAAGACGCACCCGCAGACCGAAGAGGCTGGGAGCGCTGCCTGCACTTCAAAGGCCCGATTTCGTGATTCCAAAGACTGGGCTCTGAGGTGCCGTAAAAAACCACGGACTTTTCAAGAGCCCCTCAGTCTGGTTTGCTTTTCAACTTGGCCGCACGGCGGCATGACACTTTTTTAACCAACCCTTCTTCATGAGCACCATACTTCGCAAAACCAAGATCATTGCCACCCTGGGACCCGCTTCCGAGACTCCCGAGCGCCTGCGCGAGATGATCCTCGCCGGCGTCAACATTTTCCGGCTCAACATGAGCCACGCCAACCACGACTGGGTGAGGAAGATCGTCCCCTCGATCCGCTCCATCGCGTCCGATCTCGATATGCCTGTCGGCATTCTCATGGATACGCAGGGTCCCGCCGTCCGGACGGGCGACCTTTCCACCAAGCTCGACCTGAAGATCGGGGACATCATGGAGTTTACCGTCCGGGGCACCCACAGCGAAGAGCTCTACTCCGTCGGCGTGAACTACGACGGCCTCATCGACGATATCTCCGAGGGTGATGTGGTGCTCGTCGACAACGGCGTTATCCACCTCAAGGTGCTTTCCAAGATCAACAACCGCATCCGCTGCGAAGTGCTGACCCCGGGACTGCTTGGATCCCGCCGGCACATCAACCTTCCCGGCGTGAAGGTCAACCTCCCCCCTCTGACGGAGAAGGACTTGGCCGACGTGGCCGTGGGTGCCGAGACAGGCGTCGACTTCGTCGCCCTCTCCTTCTGCCGCGAACCCTCCGACATCGTGGCCCTTCGCAAGGTGCTCGAGGGGCACAATTGTCCCGCCAAGATCGTTGCCAAAATCGAGGACCAGAGTGCGGTAAAACTCATCAACGAGATCATCCAGGAAACGGACGCGGTCATGATCGCCCGCGGCGACCTCGGCGTGGAGTGCCCCATGGAGGAGCTCCCCATCATTCAGCGCCGCATTCTCAAGGCAGCACTTAAGCTCGGGAAGCCCGTCGTTGTGGCGACCCACATGCTTGAGTCGATGATTGAGAATCCGGTGCCGACGCGTGCCGAGGTGACCGATGTCGCCAATGCTGTCTTCGAGCAGGCCGACGCCATCATGCTCAGCGGCGAGACCACGGTGGGAAAATACCCTGTCGAGTGCGTGAAAGTCCTCGACCGCATCGCACGCCGCATCGAGCGCAGTGGCAGTGCCCATTTCGCGGACAAGACCGTCCTTCTGACTGCGCGCCAAAAAGCAGCACACTCCGGCGTTGTCCTGGCCAACTCGTTCCCCGACGCCCACATCGTCGTCTTCACCCGTCAGGGCAACATGGCCGGCTACGCAAGCCACATCCGTCCCGAACACGCCCACATCCATGCCTTTACTCCGTCGAAGGTCATCGCGGGTCATATGACCCTTCTTTGGGGCGTGCATCCTATCGTGCAGCCCTTCTCCGAGAACTTCGAGTCCAACGAAAAGAACGCCGAAAAATACCTCCTCGACCAGAAACTCGCCGATAAGGGTGACCACCTTGTCGTGATGAGCGACATCATCGAGGGGGAGGAGAAGTTTGACTCCATCCAGCTCCGCAAACTCTAAGGTTTAGCGGCTTGGGATTTTGGCGCAGGGCGGCGTTGCTGCTCGGTCGGCGTAGGGCTACTACGCCTTCCCTCGCGCGCCTGGCCCTGCATCCAAACTTCCAAGCCTTGGGGAAACGCCGCCGGAATTATTGCTTGGAGGCTTCTTTGGTTTTCGTAGGAAGCGGCTGTCCCCAGACGATCTCCCCCTCTCCGCGATATTCACCGGGCTTGCCGTCCAGCGATTGCAAATTCCAACTTTGTGTCCAGAGGAGGAAGGTGCCGTCTGGCTTCAGTGAGTAGGTCATCGGCTTTCCGTTGATTGGAGACCTCGGAAGCTTCGCCAGATACTCGGGCGTGAGCGCATCCAGCGACGCAGGATAGGAGCCATGGGCGAGGCGATAGCGCTCGAGCGCGCAAGCGATCAGGCTCTGATTAACCTGAGTCTGGCATTCGACGGTTTTCTCAATCGCACCGTCCAGAGCGGGAACAGCCAGCGTCATCATGATGTACATCATGCGATGGAGTGGATGGTGTGCCAAAGCAGCCTGTTCCTCTTTGAAGACTTGGGCGTTGGACCGATTCCAACCGGACTCATGGAGCGAGTGTTCCATGGACTCAAGAGCCCCCTGCATGAGGAGGGCATGGTATGCAGCATTCTTTTCGAGCAGCATGCGTGTAGCCTGGACTCCAAGTGAGGCCCAAAAACCTTGTTGAGGTGGCTGAAGTGCTTTCCACGATTCCCGCCCATAGATCCGCTCCCCGCGCAGAACAAAGAGCAGACCTTTGGGAAGATCGATTTTCTCCAGCAAACCCTGATAAAGCGCGATCTGATCCCCCGTCCAGACATGGTCGGCCAGTCCCTGATCCAAGACCTTGAGAGCTAAGGAGGTCGTTGAAACACGAACAAGCAGGGAAATTAGCAGGGGCTCGTTCTGCTGGGTGAACGAGAGTCGAAGCATGGTCTCGGCGTCGGTTGCCGCCTCGTCGCTCTTGCCAAGGAGCAACTCGCTGCTCGCCCTGTTCAGGAAGAGTTGCGAAAGCACCAAATTTTCGGTCGTTTCTGCGAGCAGCTCGGGGATCGATCCTTCTGTCGCAAGGAGGTTGTAGTGGAGCGGGAACTGGGCCTGAGGGCGGCGTGCTAACTCAACAATCCGGGAAAGGTTTTCCTTGGCGGGAGTAAGAAGCTGAAGCATCGCCTTCGCTTCCTCGTGTTTCCGATCAGCATTCTTTTCACTGGGGAATATCGATTTCAGAGTTCTGTAAGCGGAGCTTCTGTCCCTTGGTTTGGAGATCTTGAGCTGTGCCAGCTGATCGGATTCCTGGGCGGTTAAGGGAACCTTCTGCCAACGCCTGATCGGCAGTTGATCGGCAGGAACCTTGAGCGCCATGGTCTGCCTCTCCGCACCATCACATCCGCGACTATTGGTCCGAACCAGATCGGAGTAGCCCGCCCAGAGTGGATCGGCGAAGAAGTTCTCGCTGTCTGGTGGCATCGGCGGAACCAGTTCCGCAAAAGTCAGCTTCTCCCCCTTGGCCCGAAGCTCTGCCTCTGCTCGTTTCCAATCACGTTCTCCCGACCACTTCAGCCATCCGATAAATGATCCGGCGGTAACAAGTAGCAAAAGGATGAGCGATCCGACAACGACACCGGCCCATTGAAAAAAGCGTTTCATAAGAGGGGGATATCTTGCCTGACACCTATTCCTTTACCCATTCAACTCAAGCCGTTTCGTCGCATTTTCTCCGCGATCTCCGCGCCTCTGCGGGAAAAATTTCTCACACTCTGCGCCAGATCAAGTAGGCCCAGTTGGCGGCCAGCAATAGAATCACGGAGATTCTGATCCAGCGAGATTCGGAGAGTGACAGGGATGTCCAGCGCAAGCGGGGGAGCTTCCCGATCACGACTACAGCGGCGTAGAGGATGTAGACCGCTGTACCCGCCAGGACGAGAGTCACGAGAGGATTCCATTTCAGTGCGCCGGCAAAGTCTCCATGCAGAAGTGCGTTGGAGGCACGGGTCATGCCGCAGGTGGGGCAGGGGATGCCGGTCAGCGCATGGAGTGGGCAGAGAGGTGTGGGGAAGTCCGATCTGAGCCATGCGGCCGCGATCAGGGCCGATGCTCCGAGCGCCGATCCCCAGAGCAATTCCGGGTCGGCTTCTCCCGGAATAAGAGGGAGCCAATGAAAGCGCACGGCTTCTACCTAGTGACCGATCTTGCTCAACTCAGCGATGCTAAGGCCGGCGGCCGTACCGAGCAGGAGCAGCCCCCCGCAGCAGAGCAGTCCTGGCAGGGTGATGGCCAGGGTTGCTTTCCATCCCGTGGTTTGCTGGGCCTCGCGCAGTCCGATGATGATGCAGTAGGCGCCCCAGATCACTCCGATCAGACCTCCGCAGAGAGGGAGAAGATTGAAGACCGCCGCGCTTGCCTGGGCGTAGCAAATGACACGGAAGGTAGTCTCAAAGGGTCGGTTCGCCGCGCCGAGCATCTTCAGGCAGAGATGGGTAATGCCTGATGAAATGAAGGCGCTCACGACATAGAGGGCAGGGGAGAGCAGGATCGAGCCGATGAGAGCCACCGAGAATGCTCCCTTGGAGGCATGGGGGAAATTTGGAGGGAGTGCTCCCGGGCTGATCGAGCCTGCAGCCAGTTGGTAAAGCGCCGAGACTGCGAACATCGCACTGCTCAGAAGAACGAAATAGAGAAGTGGATTAGCTAGCCCCCCCGATTGCTTCATCGCGGCGAAGGTCTCCGCAGGTCGCATCAGGACGGCAGTCACGGTGCGAGAGATGGCGGGGAAAAAGCCAAGGCTGTCCCGCTCTTCCCAGGCCGGCTCCGTGCCGGACTCCCTATCCGGGGACGCTGAAGTTGTCGTTATGGGAACGATGAGAGCGGGGGCCGGAGTCTCCATCCCCCATTGCGGTGCCATCTCTCCGAGTGGCTTCCACTCGGCCATCCCTTCACGCCAGACAAGATCGGTGGAAACGAATTTTCCGGAGAAAATCCCGTCGCGGAGTTCCTCCTCGGTGACAGTGCCGAAGGGCTTGTGGTCACGGGCGATGTGGATGAGGGCCATGGCGAAATGATGAAGGAAAAATGAAAAATGAAGAAGAACTACGCTTCGGCTTTGAGTTGCCGGGACATGAGGGCCTGCATGAGGCTGGCGGGGGATGCCTGCCCCTGGAGCACGGTATCGACGGCGTCGATGAGAGGGGCTTCCACCCCGAGTCTGCCGGCGGCGGCATGGGCGCTTGCGGCCGTGGGCACCCCTTCGGCGACCATGCTCATGGAGGCGGTAATGGATTCCAGTGATTCACCCCGGCCTAGACGGAGGCCGACCTGATGATTCCGGCTCCTTTCGCTGAAGCAGGTGACCATGAGGTCACCAATACCGCTGAGTCCCGAGAAGGTTTCCCGTCTGCCACCCATGGCGGTGCCGAGTCGCGTCATTTCGGCGAGCGAGCGGGTGACCAGTGCCGCCTTGGCATTCTCTCCCAGCCCGAGGCCGTCGGAGACGCCCGCCGCGATGGCGAAAACGTTCTTGAGCGCCCCGCCGAGCTGGATGCCACGCAGGTCGCTACTCGTGTAGGCGCGGAAAGTGGTCCCTTCGAAGAGCGACTGCACCGTGGAGAGGGCGGTCGGGTCGTCACAGCCGATCACCCCGGCAGCAGGAACGCCCTTGGCGATCTCCCCGGCAAGATTCGGTCCGGACAGGACGGCCAGCGTGGCAGCAGGAAAATTCTCCGCCATCACTTCGCTCATGAGCAGACCACGCTCGCGCTCGATCCCTTTCGTGCAGGAGACCAGCACCGGTCTGTGTCCGCACGATGCCTCAGCTAGTTGGCGGGTTACTCCGGCCAGATACTTCGAGGGAACAGCCACCAGCAGAATGTCGTTCTGCGCGCATTCCCCGAGATCGGTGGTCGGTCGGATCGTCTCTGGAAGCTCGATGCCGGGCAGGTATTTCTCGTTGCGACGGGAGGTTCTCAATGCCTCCACATGTACGGGGTCGTGTCCCCAGATCGGAACGGTCCGGCCCCGGCGCGCCATCAGGAGGGCAAGGGCGGTGCCCCAGCCGCCAGAGCCGATCACGCCAAGGGAGGGAGTATTCATTTCTTCTTTCGCTCGAAGCGGGGTTCGGTGCCTGCGCGGAGCCGCACGATGTTGGAGCGATGTCGCCAGATGGCCAGCGCGGCCATCACGACGGAGACGGTGAAGCCGAGCCAATCGGCGCGGTGGAGTAGCACAAGAATGCCCACGGCTGCAGGCAGTGAGATCGCCGCGACGATCGAGGCAATCGAGACATAGCGTGTCACCGTGAACAGCAGCAGCCACATGCCGAGGCAGACGAGGAAGACCGCCAGGGAGAAGAGCCCCACCATCACGCCGGCTGATGAGGCGATCCCTTTGCCC